>DSBT01000280.1 GCA_011045915.1 Mesotoga infera | reverse complement strand
GGATATCGAGCCAGGTTCGCTGTTGATTGCGAACTACGGAGAAGGAACATACATCTACACAGCACTGGTATGGTACAGGCAGCTAGATTATCTTGTACCGGGCGGCTACAGGGTCTTTGCGAATATGTTGAGTTTGCCAAAAGCGAAGTGAAATGATTAGTAAGTCCGGGGACTCTTATGGGTCCCCGGATCTATAAAGTATCGAAATACTGAAATATTCCACGATATCCTGTTCTATTCGTCTTTCAAGCAATTAAACGAACGCAGCTCACGAATATCCCTGGTTATTTAATAGGAGAAGCTTGAAGTATAATGTTAGTAAGTTAGCCTACTTAACAAAACAAAGGTGATTCCGGTGAGTCGATGCTTACGTGAGACTGAAGAGAAAATAATGCGCATAGTAAGAGATGAGGGGTTAGTCTCCAGGGCAGATATTGCCAGAAAGAGTGGCCTAAGCAAGCCCGTGGTGTCGGTTGTTGTGAGCAACTTCATCTCTCAGGGCTCACTGATTGAAGCAAGAGAAGGAGAGAGCTCAACTCGTGGTGGGAAGAAGCCCATGCTCTTGTCTTTTGTTCCTAACTACAAGTATGTAGTTGGTGTTGATGTTGGTGGGAACAAATTGATCTCTATACTATCGGATCTTGATGGAAATATAGTTGAAAAAGCGAAGTTCTCTACAAAGTCAATTTCAGATGAGGAAACATTTCTAGAAACCGTTGAGAAGGCAATATCTACGGTAATGAAAGTTCCGCTCTCAAAAGTTATGGGTATTGGAATTGGCGTTCCAGGTACAGTAGATCCCGAGAGCGGAATGATCTTCTATATGCCCGCATTCGGTCTTCGAAAAGTGAATCTGATGAATTGTATGGAGGAAAGATTCAACCTTCCCACATTTGTGTCTAATGACGTTACTCTGAACGCACTTGGAGAGATGTGGGCAGGAGCCGCCAGGGGATGCAGGAATGTTTTTCTGACGGCCCTAGGCACGGGAACGGGCGCGGGACTAATAATAAACAACGAACTCTACGAAGGGACAAGCGGCATGGCCGGCGAAATAGGGTATATGATAACTGACTGGAGCAGAGAGAAGAACTTGAGCTTTGTCTTTGGCAGCCTTGAGAGCTGGTTTTCGGGATACGCGTTCGAGAAACTTCTTTCAGAATTCGAGAACGAACCGACGGTTGCGCAAATGTTCGATCATTCCGATAGCAATCCGAGATTCAGGGAGATAGTGACGGTTGCATGCGAGCATCTCAGCGTGGTAATCGCAAATGTAATCACACTGCTTGATCCGGACGTTGTCGTTATAACAGGTGGAATAGGTTACAACCAATACGATAGGATATTGAGTCTTATAAAGCCGGTACTAAGAAGAACCGTCCCCGCCGAAATACTGGATCGGGTTACTTTCAAGCGGGGCGAACTGGGTGAGTTAGGCGTTTCTCTAGGAGCTGTGTGCAACGTTCAGAGAAAGGTTTTCATGGAAGTATGAGCTAAATCACTATTCTGGAGGTGGAAAAATGAAAAGAGCATTGTTGCTACTGCTGGCCGTTTTGGTTGTCTTTGCTGGTTTTGCTGGTGCAGTGAAGATAACTTTCTGGCAGTACTACTACGAAACAAAAGTGAAGCTAGTGGATCAACTTATCGAGGAGTTTGAAAAACAGAATCCCGGGATCGAAGTAGAGCACGTTACTTTCCCCTACGAGAATTTCAACGAAAAGGTCGCGGTATCTGTTCCTGCCGGAGTCGGACCGGATGTTCTCACTCTTTTCTATGGATGGATTCCGCTATATGTTACTTCGGGATATCTTGTTCCACTTCCCGAGGGCGAATTCTCTCCCGAATATCTCAACAGTGAGTTCTTCCCGTTCGTCTCTAAAGGAATCGAGTTCGATGGAGTGCCATATGCCCTTCCAACTGCGGTAAGGTCCCTTGCGCTATTCTGGAACAAGGACCTCTTTGCCGAGGCCGGTCTCGATCCTGAGAGTCCTCCGACCACTTTTGCCGAAATGGTCGAATTTGCAAAGAAGCTCACAAAGTATGACGACAAGGGCAACATAATTCAGGAAGGTCTGACAATGCAGCCATCTGGCCAGGAGCACCAGTGGATAAGAGAGGTTCTTGTCAGACAGCTCGGTGGGACGCCATACAGCGCGGACAACAGAACCGTTCTTTACTACCAGACTGCGCCAGAGACTCTGAAGGTATATACCGACCTTATCACCAAGGATAAAGTTGGCTACCCAGGCTTCCTGAACGATGACGTTACAGCTTTCAGATCTCTCAAGGCCGCCATGACAATTGACGGTTCTTTCAGGCTTGGAACTTTCAGACCTCTTAACAACCTCAACTGGGGAGTTACCGAACTTCCGTCCATGAACGGTGTGAAGTCAAACTTTGCGTCTTTCTGGGCACACGCAATAACGACCAACGCAACTGGTGAAAAACTGGAAGCTTCTATTAAGTTCCTGAAGTTCATAACTTCCGAATACGCTCAAACACTTTGGCTAGAACAGGTGGGCGAACTTCCAGCCAATCCGAACGTTGCGGCCGCTTACTACGATCATCCCGAATTTGGGCCGTTCCTTAAGGGACTCGAGTATGCTCATGCTACTTTCTTTGTTGATGAGAGCGGACAGCGCCAGGTATTGATGGATGCTGTAGACAAGGTCTGGATACAGGGAATGGATCCTATTAAGGCTTTCCAAGAAGCAGCACAAGAGGATCAAGCGATAATTGACGAATTCTGGTCGAGAGTAGAGTAAATGGAAAGTGGGTGGCCGTGGCTTCGCCGCGGCCATTTCCTTTGGGGGTAAAACATGAAGATAGGTCAGAAAAGAATCGTTACAGCATATGTTTTCCTGGCTATCCCATTGGTATTCTATATTGTTGTTCGTTTCTATCCAATGATTTATGCCTTCTGGTTGAGCTTTACAAACTGGAGGCTGATCTCACCGAAGAAGGATTTTGTTGGCTTTGACAATTTTGTGAAGCTCTTTAAAGATAAGGTATTCACAACTTCTCTCTGGAATACTATTAAATACGTGACTTTCGGTATACCGCTAGTGATAGTTCTATCTCTTTTTTTGGCCACAACGTTAAACAGGGTGAGACATCTGCAGTGGTTCTATCGTTTGCTATATGTAATGCCATACATCACTCCACTTGTTGCAGTTAGCTGGGTTTGGCGGTGGATCTACCAGCGGCCTCCCGCAGGAATATTAAACAATGTTCTGATGGCCTTTGGGTTAGATGCGCAGCCGTTTCTGTCCAGTATGAACCAGTCTTTGCCGGCCATAGTTGTGACTACTGTGTGGGTGAACCTAGGATACTGCATTATCATTTATCTTGCCGGTCTGCAAACCATACCTCAAGAGTACATAGAGGCAGCAGAGATTGATGGAGCAACCTCAAGACAATCCTTCTTCAAAATCACTTTGCCTCTCCTTAATCCGATCACGGTATTTCTGGTAGTTACTCAGAGTATTACGTTCTTAAGGATATTCACGCAAGTTTACAATATGACCGACCAGGGATCGGGAGGCCCTCTAAACGCAACCAAGCCTCTGGTTCTATACATATACCAGAAAGCCTTTAGGTCTTTTGATATGGGTCTCGCTTCTAGCGCTACCGTGATACTTTTCATGCTCATTATGGGTATAACGCTGATACAACTACTAGTATTGAACAAGCGAGTCCAATACTGATTGGTAGGTGGTTACAAGTGAATAGGATTGACAGGAAAACAAGTATTTTTGCCTATATATTTCTAACGATCTTTGCGATTGTGATGGTCTTTCCCTTTGTCTGGATGTTCTCTTCGTCTTTCAAGACATCTGAAGAAATCTATGAGATGTCGTTGATACCTAATGAACCGACGATCGCCAACTACGAGTTCATTTTCAAATACTCAATGTTTCCTAGGTGGTTTTTGAACAGCATGATTGTGGCTGTTGTGACCACTATATCCGTTCTCTTTTTCGATTCGCTGATAGGCTACACGCTTGCCAAATATACTTTTCCCGGCAAGAACATCATATTTATTCTCATTCTCAGCACGCTCATGATTCCGACCGAGATGCTAGTTATTCCATGGTATATCATGGTAAGGCAATTGGGGTGGATGGAGACCTACTGGAGCATAATGTTTCCCGGTATGATCAGCGCTTTCGGTATTTTCCTCATGAAGCAGTTCATGTCGACGATACCGGATGACCTGCTTGATGCAGCAAGAATCGACGGGGTATCGGAATTTGGAATATTCATCAGAATAGTCATACCTCTCGTCAAACCGGCACTTGCCACACTGGCGATTTTCAATTTCGTTGGCAACTGGAATGCTTTTTTGTGGCCTCTCATAGTAGCCCAGACTCCGAAGATGTACACTCTCCCGGTCGGGGTCTCTTACTTCTCAAGTGAGAATCTAACCAGGTGGGAGTTGATTATGACAGGCGCCGCCGTCTCAACCATACCGCTGATAATCTTCTTCATAATCTTCCAGAAGCAGATTGTAAAGGGAATCGCCATGTCGGGATTAAAGGGGTGATACATATGCGAATAATCGATTCTCATGTTCATTTTCCATCTTCTGATCTCTTTGGAAAGGCTAAAGGTAGTGTCCATCCATGGCTGGCCCGTGAGAGGGCGCGCTGGAGAAAGGCATGGCAGTTCGATGGGGCCGAACCCATCGCTTCACAGGATGAAATGGTAGAGAGATGGTATAGAGAGGCAGAAATGTATGATATCTCTGTCGTTTTCGTTACTTCAGGTGGAAACGAGGCAATGGCGGAGATAGTTAAATCTCATCCCGACAGGTTTCACGGCTATGCTCATCACGACCCTTCACTCGAAGAGGCCCCTTTCCTGCTTGAGAAAGCCGTTAAGAAGCAGGGTCTGAAGGGATATAAGATACTTGGACCGACGGTTGGAAAGCCTCTTGACAGCAAAGATCTTTATCCGGTATGGGAAGTCGCTCAGGGAGAAAATATCCCTGTGCTGATCCATTTTGGTATCATGGGCTCTGCTGGGGGGATTGCCAATCATATGAATATCAATCCACTGGTAATTCACGATGTTGCAAAAGCCTTTCCTCATATGAGAATAATCGTGCCACATTTTGGTTGTGGATACGTCTTTGAAACCTTGAATCTCTGCTGGGCCTGCCCCAATGTATATATTGACACAAGCGGATCAAACCAGTGGATGAGATGGATGCCTTACGATGTGAACCTGGAAATGCTCTTTCGAAAGTATAGAGAGACTATAGGGCCGGGTAGAATTGTATTTGGTACGGATTCCAGTTATTTTCCCAGGGGTTACGCAAAGGCCTACTTCGATGAGCAGTTCAAAGCCATGATTAACGTTGGTTATTCCGACGATGAAATCGAAAGGGTCGTCTTCGGCAACATAGACGACCTTCTCAATGGGAGGTAGTATGGGATTTTCTCCAATATATTCTAGGCACGTTCTCGAAAAGTCTTACAGGCACTGGGCGGAGACCTTCCTGAGTGAATTCGGGCAGCAAAACAGGGCTCATCTAGTTATGCTTACAAAGCAGGGGATAATCGACTCCGAAACAGCATCAGCGCTAAAGAATGCTATTGGAGCACTAGACACGACTATGAAGATCCCGCGGGAGTTCCCCGATGGGGTTGAAGATCTTTTCTTCTTCTATGAGAAGCAACTCGAAGGACTTCTCGGAGAAAAGGCAGGCTCTCTCCATACTGCTAGAAGCAGGAATGATATGGACGCAACTGTCTTCAGATTGTACGTGAGAAAGCGGATGATTTCCCTCATGAAGCAAATGCTGGCGATGACGGGAAGTTTGATCGAGAAGATAAAGAACTCCAGAGAACAACTCTTGGTTCTATACACGCATGGACAACCCGCACAGGTCTCCACGCTAGCTCACTATCTGGCATCTTTCCTTATAGAATTTCTGGAAGGACTGGAAGGATTGAACACCTCCTTAAGAGTCGTGAATCAGTGCCCTTTGGGTGCTGCAGCGATCACCACGACAGGATTCAATATTGATCGGAAACTGGTCTCTGACCTTCTGGGATTCGAATATCCGGTTCCCAACTCTTACCAGGCTATCGTCACATCCCATTGGCTCACTTATCCATCGATGTGGTTCAAGAGCATACTGACCGACATAACCCGTCTTATGGCCGATATGGGACACAAAGCCTCTTGCGAAGTCGGGATTCTCAGCTTCCCTGATGAACTCGTGCAGGTTTCCAGTATAATGCCGCAGAAGAGGAATCCTGTGATAATCGAGCACATAAGAATCCAGTCCGGGATGGCCTCTGGAGACTTTCAGAGCCTTATTGACCTCTTCCACAATGTACCTTACCAGGATGTGAACGAAGTCGCAGACGCTCCTCTCACAAACTTTACCAGAGGGTGTGAAACGTTTTCGGGGCTGCTGGAATTGCTGGAAGAGACGCTTCTAAAAGTGTCCGTGGACGAGAAGAAAGTGGACGATATAGCAATATCTGCCGGAACGACAACAACAGAACTTGCTGACGAACTTGTAAGGAGAGAATCAATCTCATTCAGAACAGCTCATAGAGTTACGAGCGCCTATGTCAAATCGGGATACTCTCTTGAAGCTCTCCGCAAAGAATTCCAAAGTCTAGTCGGAAGACCCATAGGCATGAGAGACTCTGAGCTCAAGACTACTCTTTCTCCCAGACACTTTGTAGAGATGCGCACTATTCCAGGAGGTCCCTCCACTCAGGCTGTGGAAAGCGTTCTGGATTCTATTGAAGCAAAAGTGAGAGGGATTTCCAAATCGCTGGACGAGCTGGTCAAGGTCATTGCCAAGAGCGAGAAACGCCTAACGACAGAGTTCAATTGTCTCGGTTGATGCGGTGCAATAGTGATTGCAGCTAAGGAAATAATTATCAGACTCGGAGAAGAGGTTTCAACGGCAAACACTGAAATGGATCCTTACATTGTCGAGCAGCTCGATCTCTATCAAGGGCCATTCTCGGAAGTCTTGAAGAAAAACGTCACCATTTCTAGGAGAACAGGACTCCCCATTTGTCAGGATACAGGTTTTCTAGAATTCTTCGTCTT
>DSBT01000279.1 GCA_011045915.1 Mesotoga infera | reverse complement strand
TATTTGAAAGACAACAACCTCTTATTTAAAAGGGAGCGCATGACTCACTCGTATCCTTTCTGCTGGAGATGTGACACTCCGCTTCTGTATTACGCGAGAAAATCCTGGTACATAAAGACCACGGAATACCGGGACAAGATGGTCCAAGTGAACAACTCCGTCAACTGGTATCCGAAATTCGTCGGCGAGGGCCGCTTTGGGAACTGGCTCGAAAACATGGTAGACTGGGCGCTCTCGAGAGACAGATACTGGGGAACTCCTTTAAATGTGTGGAAGTGCGACGACTGCGGAAAACTCGCATCGGTAGGCTCTAGAAAAGAACTCGTTGAGAGAGCAGTAGAAGATATTTCGGAGGATATTGAGCTTCATCGCCCGTACGTTGACGACGTTCATCTCAGGTGTGAATGTGGCGGCCAGATGACGAGAACTCCCGAGGTCATAGACTGTTGGTTTGACTCCGGCGCAATGCCTGTGGCTCAGCATCACTATCCCTTCGAAAACAAAGAGAGCTTCATGGGAGAACTCTTCCCCGCCGACTTCATCTGTGAAGGAATCGATCAGACAAGAGGCTGGTTCTACTCGCTTATGTCAATTTCCACATTTCTTTTCGGACAGTCTCCGTACAAGAATGTTCTTGTCAACAACCTCGTACTGGACAGGACCGGTCAGAAGATGTCCAAGTCAAAGGGAAACACGGTTGATCCATGGGAAATAATCGACAAATACGGTGCTGACACCCTTAGATGGTATCTCTTAGCGGTCTCGCCGCCATGGGTTCCGACTAAGTTCGATGAGGACGGAGTAAAGGACACTTACAGCAAATTCTTCGGGACTTTGCACAGCGTCTTCTCATTCTTCACTATGTACGCCAATGTGGACGACGTCGATCCGGTAGAATTCGAGCTGCCGGTTTCGGAAAGGGAAGAAGTCGACAGATGGGTAATCTCGAGGCTTAATACTCTAGTGAGGGAGGTCACAGACCTTCTGAGCAATTATGATCTCACAAAGTCGGTAAGGGCCATACAGGATTTCGTTGTCGAAGAGGTGTCGAACTGGTATGTGCGAAGGACGCGAGACAGATACTGGACGAGCGAGCTTGACAACAGCAAAAAGGCCGCTTATCTGACGTTGTATGAGGTGTTGTTGACAGTAGCGAGATTGATGGCGCCTATTGCTCCTTTCACTGCCGAAGAGATCTTCCGGAATCTAACACACGCAGAGAAGGGTTCAGTGCATCTCAAACTTTATCCAGTTGCCGATGAAAGCTTGATAGAGCCGGATCTTGAGAAGAGAATGGCTACAGTTATGGATATCGTGACCTTAGGAAGAGCATGTAGAAACAAGGTGCAGATTAAGGTCAGACAGCCGCTGCCGAAGATACTTGTTGACGGAAACATCAGAAAGATTGTCGAGTCGATGCGGGAGCTGATCCTTGAAGAGATCAACGTGAAGGACATAGAGTATATCGAGGAACTTGGAGACTACGTCAATTACGAAGTGAAACCGAACTTCAGAGTAATGGGCCCGAAGTTCGGAAAAGATCTAAAATCTATCGGAAATGCTCTCAGATCGATGAAACCTTCTGAAGTAGTAGCCAGAGTTAAGCATGATGGCAAGATAGAGGTTGAAGTTCAAGGAAAGCTCTTCGAGCTAAAAGAAGAGGACCTCGATATACGAATCCAGGAGCTTGAAGGCTTCACTTTCGAGATGAGCAATGACAACTTTGTGATACTGGATACAGAACTCACTCCCGATCTGCTGCAGGAAGGGCTTGCAAGAGAGATGGTGTCGAAGATACAGACAATGAGAAAGGAAGCCGACTTTGAGATCACCGACAGAATAAGAGTAGCTTTTTCGGGGCCTGACGCGCTCGTCAATGCTATAGAGAGTTTCGAGGACTACATAAAGGAAGAGACTCTGTCTGACACCGTTAACTTTGATGAGAGACTTGAAGACGGAACAGAATGGAATCTCAACGGGCACAACACTCTGATTAGAGTAGAGAGAATCTAGGCAAAACATGAGAAAACCGGGAGTATATGCTCCCGGTTTTCTCTTTAGGGAAAAACAACTTATACCGTCAGTTTGACAATGATAGCCGGATCGAGAATCCTGAAGGTGAATGATTCCGATATGAAGAGCTCAACCTCTTCGTTCGTGTGACTCTGATAACCAATCTCGAAATCTCCGCCGATAACCATTTCAAGGTCATCATGATCCTTCGGAATAAGCAACGCATCTTTAACCACTCTGCTGACAACGATATCTGTTCCCAGGAAGGACTCGATTCTCTTCACAAGCGGGTATCCTGAAACATGTGAGTTCAGCATTGCCATAGTCTTGGGATTCACTATTAGAACGAATGGTCCATCCACGAAATTGTCCTTCAAAACCTGGACAGCCTTAGAAAGCGATTCGATTATTTCGCTCGGCTTTGAGCCCAAAGGAATCGGTTCGTTTTCAGCCGACTCGACAATTCCTTCGATCGTCGCTTTTTGGTAGCCATTATAGATAACATTCTCTTCGAAGAGCGCTATCTGTTTTGCTGCTTCCTCAAGCGGTCCCAGGTCGGAATCCTTGGCTCCTCTCTCAATATCATCCATCTGCCAGCGAACCAGCTTGAAGGGAACCCTT
>DSBT01000278.1 GCA_011045915.1 Mesotoga infera | reverse complement strand
TTGTGATACCCCTCGAGCTGGAGTACAAAGCAAAACAAAGCTGATTGTCCAGTCTGAGCAGCTCATCTTCACTTGGAATCGCGACATCCTCTTTCTTACTCACAAAACCGCCTCCTCAATTGCAGAACGAAATGACTCGGGTTCCTCCTTCGGCTCAAATCTTCCAATTATCTCACCCTCTCTGTTAATCAAGAACTTCGTAGAGTTCCACTTCACCTTTCCCGAAAACTCTTTCTTCCCTCCGCCTGAAGTAAGAAACTCAAAAAGCGGATGGATGTTCTTCCCCTTCACATAAATCTTCGAAAACAACGGAAACGTAATGCTGAAGTTTGTACTGCAAAAAGCCTTTATATCTTCATCGCTGCCTGGCTCTTGGAAAAGAAAGTCATTGGAAGGGAACCCTAGCACAACGAAATCTCTATCTTTGAACTCTTCAAAGATTTTCTGCAGGCCGTCATATTGCGGAGTAAATCCGCATTTGCTTGCCGTGTTCACCAACAGCAAAACCTTCCCTTTGAAGTCTTCCATTGATTTATTCCATCCGTCAATAGTAGTCAATTGAAAATCATAAATACTCATTAGTTCACCTCCAATCGTATTGTACACTATTTAGTTGTACTATGGACGCTATTTAAATCATTGCTCTCATGAGAGCTGAAGAATCTGATTTGTGAATTCTTAACAGCTTTTGCAAGCAGCTGGAGAAGTCCAAGTTAGCATTCCATCTAAGACTTTTCTGCAGTATCTGTCTCTTGTCGTTCTGGGTTTCTGTCTCGAGCCGAGAATCCTAATTTCTTTCACGCTTTCGATAATGGAGAAATGGATTATTAGGGCAATCGGGCGTGCAAAGTGTTATAAATGAATATGGCATGGCTCGCAATAAGCTTTTTACAGATAATGAGGTGAATTCTTGATAAAAGCATCTTCAATAGCTGGAAAGGTCGAGACCGCATTAGTAAAGGCAAACACAATAATGGATGATAAGATTAAATCCTCTTTAAAACTCTACACCGGTCCTTTTTCATCTATTTTGAATGAGAACTCGTTACTTGCAGAAAAGCTGAAGCTTCCCCTGTGCCAGGACACAGGTTTCATTGAATTCTTTGTCTTCATCGGTCAGGAGGTATCTCTTGAGGAACCCTTATCAGACACCCTCGATACGGCTGTCAGGAGAGCGTATTCAAAAAATCCCTATCGATACTCAATTGTGAAGGACCCCCTAATACACAGAGAAAATACCGGAGACAATACACCTTCGGTCGTGCATACTTTCATGGTTTCCGGAAGAGAATTAGAGATACGTTTCCTCGTAAAAGGTGGAGGCAGCGAGAATCTCTCGAGACTGTTTATGCTCAACCCGACAACATCTCAAGAAGAGTTCATAGAAACAATTGCCAATTCAATTTCTGAAGGAGGAGCCAGGGGTTGTCCTCCACTCAGGGTCGGAATAGGCATCGGGGGAAGCTCAGAGAAATCAATGCTCCTTGCCAAGCTTGCTCTGACTAGAGAGTTGGATTCAAAGAATCCCGACGTTGACTACGCCTTACTTGAGAAGAAACTTCTGAATAAGATCAATTCCCTCCATATCGGTTATCAAGGACTGGGAGAGGGAATGACCGCTTACTCGGTTAGCATTGAAACTGCGCCTTGTCACATTGCGATTCTTCCGGTTTCATTGGCTGTTGATTGTTATCTCTGTAGAAAGGGGGTAGTTGCCTTTGAAGATAGATGATTTGTTCCCCGGTGAAGAACTCAGCTTCAC
>DSBT01000277.1 GCA_011045915.1 Mesotoga infera | reverse complement strand
GTCCTCGCTCCATCTCTTATTGCCTGAATCACCTCTGTCTCAGATACCTCGTTGCACTGGCATACTATCCTTCCATAGGCGGGATCCTTGTCAATGAGTTGTGATACTCGCTCAAACGAAAGCTCTTTTATTCTCTCTCTCTCTTTGATGCTAGAAACGAAATCATCTCTTTCGACCAGGCGAATTCCTGTTTCGGGGACTATTCTAGTCACAACATATTCTGCAATTGCCGGTGCTGCAGTTAATCCGGGAGACCTGATGGCTCCAACCGTGATGAAGTTCTCTAGTTCTTCTGCCTTTCTTATGTAGAAATCCTTCTGATCTGTCTCCGGTCTTAGTCCGGCAAAGGACTTGACATACCAGCCTGGATTGTCTATTCCGGGAATCAGATACTCCCCGGAATTTCTAACAGAGACCAGCCCCTCATAAGTAGTACTCACATCTTCAGGAGTAAATCCCGGCAACTCGACAGAAGTGGGACCAAGTAGAACCCCTCCATCAACCGTTGGAACAATGAGTCTTCCTTTCCCTTCGGCAGTTGGGAGTGGAAAGATAATCCTTTTTACAAGCGAACTTGCTTTCTTATCCAAAAGAATGTACTCTCCCTTTCTCAATTTAACGGAAGGCACATCAACTCCGAAGCTTGATGCAACTCTCTCGAAGAATACCCCCGCAGCGTTTATCACTAAATCAGCCCTTAGCTTTCTTCCCGATCTTAGAAGAACCTTCTCAATCCTCCCATTTCTCATAGTACCGCCCACTACCTCATCGCTTGTGATTATTTTGCCTCCGTTTTCAGAGACGTTTATCGATGAAGAGATAGCTACCATCCATGGCTCGGTAATACCGGCACTGCTGCAAAGAAGTGCAAAGTTGAACTCATCAGAAATGTATGGTTCCAGACTCTTCAGTTCACTCTTCCCAACAATTCTGAGTCCTTCTACACCATTTCTGATGCCGTTTTCAAGGAGCTCCTCAAGTCTTGGCAGTTCGTCTCTGCCTCTGGCGACCACAAGTGACCCTGTCCTCTTAACAGGAAACTTTAGCTCTTCAGAAAGCCTGGTAAACATCGAATTCCCGGCGGCACAAAGTTTCGCTCTTAGAGTATCTGGCGGATCATCGTAACCACCATGCAAAATCGCCGAATTCGCCTTGGTAACGCCTTGACCTATATCCTCGGACTTCTCAACCAGAACGACTTCAATTTTGTATCTTGTGAGTTCTCGGGCAATTAGCGAACCGACAACTCCACCACCAATAACCACCGCCTGCATCCCGGCACCTCCAAAAAGAAAACCACGCCATTAAATTATGGCGTGGTTTTCTCATAAACTCTACCACGTTTAGTCGAATTATATCACAAATGTTTTTTCAGATTACGGATACTCTCTTGTGTAGATTTAATTATGATGCATTACGGATACCTTAAAAGCAACGAGCACATAAGCGATCTACAGAACATGGTGTATCATCGATTAAGGGAGGTTTACTATGCTTAAGGGAATCATTGCAGCTTTGTGGGATAGAAAAGAGAGGCCGGAAGCCGTTATACCGGAGACGGTTTTTTTTCTCAATGGAGGCCTGTTTGAAGTTCAAGAGAGAATAGACCAGTTCAAATCTGCTGGCAAAAGGGTATTTGTTGATATTGATTTCGTGTCAGGACTTTCTGGAGATGAAGACAGCGTTATCTACCTTAAGAGGAGCGGGGTAGATGGGATAATAACGGCTAAACTAAGGATTTTTAAGCAAGCCGTCAACGTTGGTTTGAATCAGAGCTTGTTGAGGTTCTTCGTTCTTGACTCGAGGGCCGTTGACAAAGGAATACAGCAAATCGTATCTAATGGTGTAAGAAATATTGAGATACTCCCCGGAATTGTTGCTGCGAAAATCGCCCCAAAGATCAGAGCACACGCACCAGACATAACGATAGTCGCCGCTGGACTCATCGATACCGCTGAAGAGATTGAGACTCTCAAAAAACACGTGGATGCCGTATCCACGAGTTCCACGACCCTATGGTCCTACAGATGGTAATTATCTGCTGATTCTTGGATCAAGCACATCCCTAAGACCATCTCCGAGAATATTCAGGCTCAGTACGATTATGGCGATCATAAGGCCGGGAAAGAGGACGATCCATGGTGCGCTAAGTAGATAAGATGTGCCTTGACCTACCATACCTCCCAAAGTAGGTTCTGGTGGAGGTAAACCAAGACCAAGAAACCCAAGAGATGCTTCTGTAAGAAGGGCAGTTGATACGTTTGTTGTGAAAGTGACTATGAGTATAGAGGAGATGTTTGGAAGGATGTCGGTCAACATTATTGAAATACCCTTCTTTCCCAACGCCTTTGATGCCTTTACATATAGACTGTCCTTCAGAGACAAAGTGGCTCCCCTAACAGTCCTAGCAAAAATCGGGACGTAGACCAACCCTATTGCGAATATCAGATTGGCCATGCTTGAACCAAATAGTGCAATAATGAAGAGAGCCAGTATCAACGAAGGGAAGGCAAAAAAACTGTCCATGATCCTCATGATTACCAGATCAGTCCAGCCGCCTATGTAGCCGGAAAGGAGTCCCAACAAGGTCCCTATAATAGCAGATAGTGCAATTGCGCTGGACGCAATGATCACACTCTTCTGAACTCCATATATTGATCTTGAGAACACGTCTCTTCCAAACTGGTCTCCACCAAACAGATGACTCCAGGTGGGTTTGCTCATGAAAGAATCCATATTCATCTTATACGGATCGTACGGAGCAAACAAACCAGGAAGCAGAGTCACCATGATTATAACTATGATAATCGCCATACTCACTATGTAAATTGGATTATTGATAAGTCTTCTGAATACATTAAGCAATCTCTCTCACCTACCGAAGTTCGACACGAGGATCGATGAGTGTGTATATTATGTCTACCGCTATGTTCAACAAAACTATCAGAATACCTATAAAAAGAACAATTCCCTGAACAACTGGGTAGTCCCTTTCGTTCACTACATTGAGAAGAAGTCTTCCCATTCCCGGAAGCGCAAACATATTCTCAATAACGATTGTCCCGCCAAGAAGATATCCAAGCTGAATGCCGGAAAGCGTTACCACAGGAACCAGAGCGTTTCTCAGTGAATGCTTAAAAATAACATTTCGCACACTTACCCCCTTTGCTCTTGCCGTCCTAACATAATCCTGATTCAACACGTCCAGCATCGAGGTTCTCGTAATCCTTAAGATCTGGGCGGCAACCATCAAACCCAATGTGAGCGAAGGAAGAAACATCACTTGAAGATTGGAAATTAGATCTACTCCCGGTCTTACATAGCCAAAGAGATTGAAGCCGTGAAAGGTACCTGAGAAGAGAACTATGAAGATCGCCCCCACCCAAAAGGATGGGGACGAAAGACCGATGAGGCCGATTATCCTTACGAAATTGTCAATGAAACCATTTCTCTTGATTGCAGATATGATTCCCATTGGAATACCAAACAACATAGCGAATCCAAGAGAGAATAATGACAGTTCAAGAGTAACGGGAAATCTCTCTCTTATTAGTTCGGTTACGGTTCTTCCCGTTCTAAGTGAAGTTCCTAGATTGAAAGAAAGGAGGTTTCTCACCCATATTCCATACTGAACGACTAAAGGCTTATCTAGACCATATTCAGTATAAAGCTGCTCTATTTGGCTTTCACTAAGATAGTTCTGAGTTCCGAGCATCATGTCCACCACATCGCCGGGAACTATGTGGATTGCAATGAAAACCAAAAATGTTACTAAGAGAACAGTGGGGATTGCCGAAAGCAACCTCCTGGCAATGTATCCGAACTCCATTCTCTACCTGCTCATTACTCTTTGTGAGTTTCTCTCAAGAAAACAAGACTCTCGTTAGCCAGAGATCTGAATCCTTCAACCGAATCATTGGAAGCGAATATTGTGTTTGCTGAGTATAAGAAGATTATTGGCGAGTCTTCAACAAGCTTTTTCTGAAGTTCTTCATAGATTAGACGTCGGCTGTTAAGGTCCGACTCACTTCTTCCGCTATCGAGCAGTTCGTCTACCTGAGGATTGCTATAAAGGAACACATTTGTGGATCCTCCAGTTCTAAAAGTTCTGTTGAACTGAATGTCCGGGTCTATAGAGCCACTGTTCATAGAAATGAAAGAATCAAAATCGCTTTCTCTCCATTTGCTAATGAAGATACCCCATTCCACAATGTTTATCTTTGCTGTGACGCCAACTTCTGCAAGCTGAGCTTGAATAACTTGGGCAACTTTGTCGAAGTTATATCTCTGGGCAGCAACTATCTCAAACTCAAAACCATTTGGATAGCCTGCCTCCGTTAGCAGCTGTTTCGCCTTTGCTGGGTTGTAAGTGTACTCCTCAAACTCATTTGGCTGGAGCGCCCAAAAATCAAGTTCCGGGTTTAGAGGACCTGTTATAGTTGCTTCGTCGAATGCAACCGCCTTGACGATCATCTCTCTGTTTACTGCATAATTCAGAGCATTCCTAACCTCTGGCTTACTTAGAGGACCTCTGGTTGTGTTGAACCCTAACAAGTAATAGCTTAGAACCGGTGTTCTATATATCTTGAATCTGTCTGAGGGCAGTTGTCTCAAACTAAGCGGCTCGCTAATCTTTGCCAGATCGACATCTCCGTTTCTTAGCGCGGAGACCCGTGTTACCTCCTCAGGCATGATCATCATCTTTATTTCGCTTAGATAAGGAAGTCCCTCCACAAAGTACTCGGTGTTCTTTCTCAGCGTTATGTAGTTACCTGCTATAAATTCGACCATAAAGAACGGGCCTGTTCCATTCGTCACGAGCTGAAGATTTGCTCCTGACTCTACAAAACTCTTCGAAAGTATTGCGCTATTGACACCTGCAAAGTTAGGTAAGAGAGAAGAGGCCATTGGAATCTTCAACTTGAACTCGACTTTGTTGCCTTCTATGACCTTTATAGATTCGACTTCACCATAGTAAGTGGCTGCGGGAGCTTTCACTTCCGGGTCTCTAATCCTTTCAAATGTGAACAAAACATCTTCAACGGTTAGGGATTCTCCGTTGTGGAATTTGACTCCTTCTCTGATCTCGAACACGATGGTATAAGGATCGACAACTTCGAAGTCTACAGCGAGGTTAGGTATTAGGTTCATGTTCTCATCATACTTGAGAAGGCCGTCGTAAACGTTCTCCAATACTCTGTGAGAAGCGAAAGCAGTTACAAGTGTAGGATCTAACCCAACCGGTTCGGTTTCGATTGCCATTACCAAAACATTGTCGCTGGCAGCAAAGATCACTACTGACAAGGCTGCTACTAGAAGTACTGCAAAACACTTTTTCACAATACCACCTCCTATTATGACACTATTCATTCCTGCTTTCCAACAAAATAGGATCATTTGGTCTTTCTACGTCGTATATTAACATCCTGTTTCCCGATTTCACTATCATAAGCCTCCCCGAGACTGAGATTTCATCGACCTGCGTAAGCTCCAGATCTCTCAACACAACTGGAGATGCCGGAGTGCTTATGTCAACAATCGCTACTCCTTTGTCGGTTGAAGCGTAGAGAATATCGTCTGAGACTTCGATCTTCAAGACAATGTAGTACCTTCCAACGGTGCTCTTCAGCGATCTCAAAGTATCTATAAGTTTCAGTCCACCGTTTATGCCCGCTTCCCCGGAAAAGACAATGCCGTCCTTCTCGGCAACGGCTCTAGAATAACCTTCGAGAGAAAGATCGAAGCTTGAAGTGCGATCGACGTATCCCGTCCCTTCTCTCTGAAGGATCTTTATTCCTGAGAGAGCATCGGCCAAATAGATTCTTGAAAGGTCCTCAGTAACGAACAAATCTACCGGCGTTGTCCAATCTCTGTAAACAACATCCATCCCTTCGGGAATTCCGCTGCTATTAAGGGAGACTCTGACAACGACTCCAGCGCTCTTATTGTCTAGAATCCAAAGGTAACCTCCCTCAAGCACTATTTTGACCGGAGAGGTATTTGTTGCGATCGTTCCAATAACCTTTGCCTCACCCGAACTATAATCAATGGTTGTTAGTCTTCCCGTCCCTTCTATGACGTAGACAAGATTACCTTTGACCACAACAGGCACTTCACCATCATAGTTATAACGAACCTCCATGATATCGAGGCCCGAAGTATCCAAAGAAACTATATTCAATGCCTCTCCGAAGTAGATCGCTGTTACACTTCTTTGATCATGAAGTTGCGGTTCTCCAGAAGACTGCGTTCTGAACTGAACTGTTGAAGTTGATGCAAGCAGACTCCCGTCCCTCCACAGCTCAACTTTCCAGTAATACGTACTGTCTTCCTTCAGTCGGTCCTGATACTGAAATGAGTTACCCGCTGTCGTAGCTACTAGAGACATCTGATCTTGAGACTCGCCCAGATAAATTCTGAACTCTCCCGCCTGCGCTCCGGTAACCTTCCATGAGAAGACAGGTCTGATATCGGCAACTGAATCTGCAGCTGGAGCCTCTACCTGCAGATCGACTTGACTCGTTACCACATAAAGGGTCCTCGTCTCTGAGGTAACTGTGTTTTCGCCGTCCGTTGCCACAACGTACCATCTATAGATTTGATTCATGATTAGACCGGATATTCTGATTTGATTTGTCTGCATTGACTCTCTATAAAGCTCAAGATCAGATCCCGAACCAAAATACACCGAATACCTCAGCTGATCTCCGTCAGGATCATAGCCTGACCATGTCAAATCAACATACGTTTCACCGATCGCCCTTCCATCGACGGGACTGATTAAAGACAGTTCTGGAGGTCTGTTTTCAACTGAGAATCGGAAAGTCTCGCTTTTTATTGTGACTCCACTATTGTCTGTCAACTGAACGAACCATTCATATGTTCGTCCCGGAAGAAGCCTTCCTGTTTGATAACTGTCGCTCGAAACCGTGTAACGTGAAAGGCTACCCAGTTCTCCAAAATAGACTTCCTTCTGCCTTATCATTTCTGTATCACCGTCTAAAACCCATTTCAATGTTACTCCCGAAGCCGACACTTTTTCTCCGTTCCTCGGCGCTTCAAGCAACACTCCAAACGGCTGTCCGGAAATGAAACTGACCGGCTCGCCTGCATACTCGACGTTGTCTCTCAAGACAGATACAGCCCAGAAGTACTGTCTACCATCCTCAAAAGATAGTTCGGGTCTGTATTTGTTGTCCTGAACAACTCTTCTGACAATGGGGTTATGATCTGAATCATAAAGTCGGAAGACGTATCCCGAACTCTGTTGTGAATATGACCAAGAGAACTCTCTGTCGTTCTCGAATACTCCACCGGAAGGATAAATGTAGTCTAGTCCCGAAACACGGCTTTTTATAGGTATTTCGAGAATCCCTTTTTCACCTCCGGGATCCTCTGCCACGATTGTCAACAAGTAATCCCTTCCGGAAATGAGGTTGGTTATGACATATCTCTCAAGGTTATTTCCGATAGCTACCGGGCGCCCTAACGACTCTTCGGCAAGGTCGACATAGACTCCCACCTCAAGGTCTTCTCCTTCAGGATCGTCCAGCTCCCATTCAACAACAAGAGGCGTCGTTGCCCCCTCCAGGAACATGCGAGAAGGTTGAAGAAGCTTGATGACTGGCTTCTGGTTGCCTGTAACAAACGATGAGTACCTGCTCTTGGAGCTCTTCCCACCATCATCAATAATCTCCACGGCCCACTCATATCTTCGCCCAGGTTCAAGCTCACCGATAGTGAAAGAACTCTCTGAGGCAGAATACTCTTTCTCAACGAATTCGGTTCCGCGCAAGTAGATCTTTGTTGAAACGATTACCCCGTCCGGGTCGTTACCTTCCCATCTCAGGGTCAGATCCCTTGTAGAGACTTCCGAAGCACCGTCCATTGGGAATATGAGGCGCGGAACCTCGGGTGGGAGGTTTTCGGTCTCAAAAGACCAGATTTCTCCTGCAATCTCGGAACCGTCCTTGATCAAATCTACCCGCCAGAAGTACCTGGTGTTGCTCAATATATCCTGAGTAAGCTCAATATCCGGTCCATCGAGGACGCGTTCGATGACTGTGTTGTTCATCTCGATGTCATTTGCAAGAACAAACCTGTAAGAAAGACCCTCTCTCTCTCCATCGATTTCCCAAATGAAACGGGTGTGCGACCGGGGTACTTCTTCTTCTCCAGGTCTGGGCGATACCGGTAGAACTACTGCCAGCGACTTATCTCCCGTTCTGAAGACCGCTTCTTCGCTTCTGACAAATGCGCCCCTAGAGTCAGTCGCAACAACATACCAACTGTACTCTTCGTTTTCTCCAAGATCTCGTACTACACGTTCTTGAGAATCTATAGGTCCAATAACTCTAGAATCATCTAGCGACTTCAGATGAAGCTCATAGCTTATCGAGTCGCCATCTGGATCCTCGCCGACCCACCTGAAAGAGACAGCCGATGGCTCTACCCCTTCCCGAGAAACCGGGTTAACAACGGCTACACTAGGAGCTCGGTTTCCCGGTACTATTTGCATCTCTTTGCTTGCCTCGCCACCATGATTGTCACTGGCTTTTATGACTAAACTGTAACTAGTCCCCTCGTCCAGAGCTGAAAGAAAAACGGATGTCATTCTGCCCGAAGCAATCCTGACAGGTTCTTCATCTTCAGCCCCGAAGAAGACCTCGGTTGTAACACTATCCCCATCGGGATCCACTACGCTCCAAGTTACCGGTATTGAGGACTGCCCGGGAGGCGCAAAGGGATACTTCATATCAATTACAGGAGCTCTGTTTGAAGTCCGGAAGATCCACTCTTCGCTCTTCTTCTCCTTACCTGATGCGTCCCTCACTACAACATACCAGCTGTAAGTTGTGTGTCCTTTAAGAGAAGGAATAACTATATCCGTTGAATTCGTGGTTCCGATGAGGGAATGCCTCGACTGACCTTCCGCAAGATAGACATCGAAATAAAGTGGTTCGGGATAGTACTCGAGAGGAAGTGAGGTCTTCCATGAGAGGCTCCTCCTTCCAGCATCGAAATCGCTAGCTCCGCTTCTTGGGTTTTCCGGCGTAACTGCAGGAAGATCTGCCCTCATCTGTGTTGTGAAACTCTCAGTATAAGAAGTAGATTCACCTCCATACGAGTCCTTCGCAACGACTTTCCAGTAATACTTCGTCGAGTAATCAAGTCTCTTTAGTAACGAAACGTCAACCATCGTTTCGTGCGTTCCTCTAATGAGAAGGTCCTTCTCATCTAATCTTGGCTCTCTGCCAAAATACACGTCGTATACTAACTCATCTCCATCAGGATCATTGGAACTCCAGTTAAGTGTCAGATCTTTTAGGGGGACGTTTCCCAGGTTTCTGCCGGGTGGAATTAGCTCTGGTCTACTAGGATAAGTATTCATGAGTACGAACGTCCAGATTTCACTTTCTGCAGATTTTCCGCCTTCTGTGTAAACCCTTACTTTCCACCAATACTGAGAATGAGGATCAACCTCAAACTCATGAGAGAAGGAAAATATCCCCTCAGTAGGGGAGGTCAGATCACCCTGAAGGTCAAGTGCCAATCTGGTCAAACTATTTCTGTCCTTGCCAGCGAAGACTTCTGCTAAGAGGCCATGCCTGGGACGTTCATATACAGCTTCCCATCTTAATTCTACCTTTTCAGCATATTGGATTCTCTCTGCATTTTTCGGAATTGGCGAGACATTCGAGATAAGTATTTTCGGTTCTGGAACGGGCCAGAGGAAAAATGCTGCAACTACGGCAGCTACTATTACCAGGAGCAAAGTAATGATAATCGGCACTATCGTGGAACCTCTGTAATAGTGCAACGTGAATCCCTCCTCAGACTCTTAGTCCAATCTCGTGCGAAATAGAACTGTCGGCATTCCGCTCTATTGTATCCTCGGATAACCGCAGGCCACTAAGTTTCTTGATATGGTTCGACTGAACAAGAAACTCGTCAGAAATCATCTCTATAGTGATGTACCCCAGCTCAACTCTTCTTGCAAAACCGTTCTTAGGATTATCATCTATTATCTCAACGACGGGCTTCCATGTCCCGGCATTAGCGTAGAATTTCTCTTCTCCGTTGCTCGAAATCATCCGCAATACGTGGCGGTGATTATGACCCATCACGACACCTTTCAGTTCACCTGGAACGATAGGCGGGGCTTTGTCACCATACATCAGAAAGAACTCACTGTTCATGGCCTTTTGAAAGCCTTTCTTTCCCTCCGCACCAAGCAGTCTTCTCCCTTGCCTATATAGATTATCAGTCTTCTTCAACTTTCTGACTGCCATCACGATTCTCACCATCAGACTTCCAAGTTTCATACCGCCGTGCCTGTTCACAAACAACCCGTCAATGACCTTCAAAACCGGCCAGTTAGCATCTATCCAACGTTGTGCATCATGGCTCTTAAGAAGAATAAGAAACTGCCTTGACCACTCCTCCTGTAAGTCCGAGTCGACCTCATACACTCTCCTTAAGAAGTCAAGCCACTGAAATACATCGAGAGTAGGGTGTACGTTCTGATAATCCCTTACCGCCTGCTCGGGAAGCTCGGTTCTCATGAGACATTTGTCAAAGTTCTCCATCATGAACCGGGCCATAAAGTCACCAAAAGGCTGCATAAGACTGCCGTTCTTCCTATCTCTGAAGAATCTGTTCACAATGTCATACTGATTGCCATGAAGTGCCAAAGTCTTGAACTCTCTGTCAAAATAATAAGGCAGGATTTCAACCTTATCTTCGTCTCCCAGTAACTCCTTCAATTTGTGACGGAGTTTTTCACTAAAAAGCAAAAGTGAGTCGTGGTTTCCCACTACGTAAACTAATCGACCCTTCTCAGTGAAATCTCTGAACGCTTTGAAGACTTCCTCATGCTTTCTTTCAATAACTTCAAGAATAGACTCGTCAATTTCTTTAAGAAGCTCTTCAAAAGGCAGCAGTCCTCTGCTCTTAACGAATTCTGAAGTCAGAAGCTCAAGACCATCCCCAACAATTACGATTTCGCTGAACTCCTTCTCCTTAGAACTCGATATCAATTCCACAAGATCGGAATCAAACTTGAAGTCATCCTTCAAGGTTCCATCGCCAATATGAAGATCACTAAGGTATAGTTTTTTCACTGCGGTCCCCCTAGACCATAATACCCCAAATTCGCAGTCAAAATTCAATATTCTGTGAAGTTGCTGGTTC
>DSBT01000276.1 GCA_011045915.1 Mesotoga infera | reverse complement strand
TTGTCATGATAAGTGTCCGAAGCGGCCACAAAGATTTTCACAAGCGGCGTGTGGAAGAAGAGTTTCTGAAAGACCTTCAACGGACTGAACCAGAGTAGATCTCCGACTCTGCTCGCAAAGTTGTCTCCCACATGGAATTTCAAGTTGACACCGGAAATGTCGTCTCCGACAAGTTCTATGTTCTCGGGCCTTCCATTTCCGAGCTCCTCTTCATCGGCCAGCCTTATGTATTTCAGGTCCATCGGATTGAAGCCCATCATTTTCGCTGCGACGGCATCTATTGCGACCTGATCTTCGCTGGCAAGTATGTAGTCTGTCTTCACGGGAATCACTGTTCTCGGTCCCGGCCCATTCCCTGCGGTCGTACCGTCCATGAAAGCGAACAGACCCGAGTGTATCTCCTTCTGTATTTTCAGCAAGTCAACCAGAGTTTCATGTATCCATGAGTGAGTGTAATGCCTCTTAACATTGAGAAGACCGCCGAATGCATTTTTCATCGCACCTGTGGTCGTCGTATAGATGTGGCACTTCATCGTCGGAAGCTGAACGATATTCTTCCCGAAGAAGTAGTCCGGCAGTCTCAGCCCTTCAGGGTATATCTTCGGAAGTATTCTCAGCTTGCTCTTGGGAGTGTATTCCACCCAAGACATATTTTCCGGTTCGAAGTTGTAAAGGATTGGGATACCGTACTTTTCGTAGATGATATCATACTTGTTCTGCTTCTCTCCGTACTTCGGTCTCGTGACCACGGTTTTGTTCTCCACAGCCACTATTTCGCCGAAGCCCTCTTCCTTCAGAGCGAGTACGGCCCCCTCGAGCTGCCAGGGCGTACTATTTGCACCGGGCATCGGAAGGTGCCAGGATATGTTGTCTTTCAAGATTGTCGTGGCGCTTCCGTCCATGGCCTCTTTCATTCCGGCCAGTTTTGCAAGCCTCCTGTAGTCATCGAGAACTCTCTCGGGACTCGTCTTTATGACTGCAACTTTCGTTTTCTTCATTTTAATGCCTCCATTATTTGGCCATTGCAACCAGCCATATGCCGAGGGCGATTACGGCTATGCCCACTATCTTCATCACGCTAAGCCTTTCATCAAAGAGGAATACTGCGACCACGGTCACTATTGCAAATCCGGCACTCGTCATTATCGGATATGCCACTCCCAGTTTCATCCTCGTAAGAACTACGCTGTAGAAGATAAAGGCCACCCCGAATGAGAAAAGCCCCAGCCAGACGCTGATGTTTGTGATTGAATTGATTAGCATCCCTTTGAGTCCAACGCTGTTGATGTCGGGCGCGTTCTGCATTCCGTGCTTCAGCAGGATGTTTGCCCCGGCATTGAATACTATTGCTATTAAAAGTACTATACCTTCGGTCAAATTCATCTATCTTCCCTCTTTACATCCATATGGGAACGTAAATCAAAAGCATTACAGATACAATCCAAAATAAGACGGTTAACGCTATTCCTCTGTCCCTTGTCACCACTTCTGTCGGATCTCCCTCGCCGTTTCTGAAAAGGAGAAGAAGATACCTGAAGACTCCGTAAGTTACAAAGGGCACGGTGTAAACCAGCTTATCTGTGCTGAATTTCTCTATCACCTGCGGATCGAGACAGTAAAGTGTGTATGAGATTATCGAGATAGATGCGGTTGCGATCATAAGATAGTCAAGATATTTGTGGTCATACAATGTTAGTACTTTCCGATGGTTGTTGCTTTCTTCATTCAGGGTAAGCAGTTCGTTTCTCCTCTTTCCGAAACCTAGGAAGAGAGAGAGGAAAAACGTCGTAACGACTATCCAACCCGTTGGGCTTGTCTCAATCGCATACGCCCCGGCCATTACCCTTATCACGAAACCGGCAGAAATGCAGAAGGCGTCTATCAAGACCATGTCTTTGCCTTTCAATGTATAGAAGAGATTTTCGAGAACATACAACAACAGAAAAACCAGTGCCAGATTAGGAAGAAAGAGAGCGACCAGGACGGCAAGTGTCGCCAGAATGCCTGCAATTATCCAAGCATCTCTCAGTCTGATCTCACCAGAAGCCACAGGTCGATTTCTCTTTCTTGAGTGATGACTGTCGCTTTCCCGATCCCGGATGTCGTTGAAAATGTATACACTGCTCGAAATGAGACAGAAGGCAATGAAGATCAGAAAGGCTCTCAGAAGAGAGGTTAAGTCAGTAAGGTTAGACGAAAAAATCAGAGGAGCGAAGACAAAGAGATTCTTTAGCCAATGACGTATTCTTATAAGCCTCAAAACTACTGAAAAATCGACCATCTACATCTCCTACAAAGAAAACGCGCTTCCTATTCCAGGTGAATCTTCTTCAGAGAACATCAAGCCCTCATATATTAACATAACGGGATACGATACCGAAAACGCGCCACTCATTAAGAATCAGTCTGAGAAGGAGAAACCCTCATCGAATACTTCCAGACAAGCATCCACGACTTCGGGATCAAAGAGCTTGCCCCTACCGCCTCGAACTTCATCGAGTGCAGCCTGAAGGCCCAGCGAAGCTCTGTACGGCCTGTGAGAGGAGATCGCCTCAACCACATCGGCAACGGCGATTATTCTGGCCTCCAATATTATCTGATCCCCGGAGATCCCTTCCGGGTATCCGCTTCCGTCAAGTCTCTCGTGATGCTGATGGATTGCGTCCGCCACAGGCCAGGGGAACTCGATATCTTTGAAAAGCTCACGTCCCGCTGTCGGGTGAAGTTTGATCAAATCGAACTCGAGATTGGTCAGCTTTCTTGGTGTGTTGAGTATCTCCGCAGGCACCTGTATCTTTCCTACATCATGAATCATCGCCGAAAGCCTCAGACCTGTAAGCCTGTTCTCTTCGAATCCAAGCTTTCTG
>DSBT01000275.1 GCA_011045915.1 Mesotoga infera | reverse complement strand
TGACGGGCGTTCTTATGTTATCGATGGAATCTCGTTCTCCTCTCACCCATATGAGGTAAGTCTTTCCCTTCTGGAGGCGATTTGATGCGAAAGAATGACATAGAGAACATTGCGAAGACTCTGAGGAAAAGAGCACTGGTGAGGACTGGCACTATCGTGGGATTCGAGAATGACGGCAAGGTAGTGCGGGTTCGATTCCACGACACGAAGCTCGCCGAAGGTCAGTTTGAGAGAAAACTCGCCTGTGAAGGGATCATAGAAGGAAGCACATTCACCCTGATACAGCCAAATTTTAGGAGGCCCGTCTCAGACTTAGTTGATGTGGAGAAAGAGGTCGGAGCGGGCGGATTCAAGGGTCTTACTCTTCCTCTTGTAGGGTTTGAAGCGTATCCTGAGGGTTCAGAAAACCCGGATTGCATTATCGGCCTCTTTGAGTTGCCCGGAGGCGGGGTCTACAGAGAGATAATCACCGAGTCATCACAGGATATACTCATACCGGGTTATGGAATGTTTGCAAGCCAGAAAGCGATCGGAGAGGATGAGATCAGGAGGATAGAATTGCTGCCGTGGTTCGGTCCTCATCGCTTTGGGGATGTCTTCAGGATTGCTTCATCCAGCAATCGGGAGCTCTTGATCACCACAAGAGAAGGCGGCGAGGTTGCCGGTGTACTTTTTGTGGACAAGGTAATGTCATTGAGAACCAGATCAGAAGAGTTCCTTGAACCTGAATTTCAATTCAGTGAACTAGATAATGTATTGCTTATCACAGAAAGGATTCCGACTCTTGACAATCTTCCTGTCGCCTATAAGCACCTACTCTGCAACTGGAAGAGCACTGTACTTTTCTGTGAGGGTGTGAACTTATTTGACTACTACGAGAGGAGATGGACCGGTCCGACCGGAAGGTGGAGATACATGTCGCCCACGGCCAGGCCTGAGTCCAACTTGCCCCTTTCCAGCTACCGGAAGTCAAGGAGACTTGTCATACAATGTGAAGGCGACTCTTATACAGGACGAGAGCTAATGCTCCCCTGGATATTGAATTCAAGTAATCCACCAAATCCACTGAATCTTGAATATGATTCCTCCCGGTTCACGTATCATGGAGCTCTAAGAATATCCAAGATAACATATGATCTGAGCGAGAATGCTGTGAAGATTGTGGGAAGCCCTTTGTGGCTAGAAGAACCCGCTCAGAACCGCTCTGCTCTATTACCGAGCAATAGCTTTGGTGTTGACTTTGCCAATGATCCTGAGCTTACCGGAGCTATACCAAGGATAAACAGAGAAGGAGAGTATTTTGGCGTCGAAAGAACTGTCACGGCAGACGAATACGAGAATAACCTGCAGACTGTATATCCTGCATTTGTCCCAGAATCGACTCCGGAAGTGCTTTCTTTCCGATTCAGTAATCAGCCTGAAGTCTGGACCTATGTCAACGGAAAAAGCAAACTTGCTGAGGGAGAACCAGTTGAAGTTAGCATAGACGGGATAGTGAATACCCAGGAAATACAAGTCTTGCTTGCACAAGGCTCTTTCAGACCATTCTACATCATTGATCCTCCCGAGTGGATGGCGCACTTTGCGATAGGGAACGAGTATGTTCACTTGTGGGAACCGTGTTCGATCAATTTCTCCCCTGCTATAGTGCCACACGTAGTCGACAGTCAAACAGGATACACGAATTCTTTTATTTCGAGAGAAGAATATGAGGATGGGAAGAGACTGAAAGAATCGGTAGAACTGAAACTTTCCAACATAGATCTGCCAGGGAATTACAAATACGGAGTTCTGTTCAACATAGAGAGTTTCAACCAGATGAATAGGTTCGACAATGCGTTTTTCACAAAGGACCTGAAACAAATAACAGATTGCAGAACAATTGCTTCACGAATTGGAAAGATCGGATTGGGTTTCACCAGTTGGGATTTCAGCTGTTCGGTATTCTTGGGGTACGATTCGCCAATGGGAACAAACAGGAAGATGTATTACGGGCCAGTAGCTCCTGAGCAAATAAAGGATATCTATTTCACAGGTACTGTTGTAGAAGGGAAGCCCTACAAGATAATCAACTTCAATTTCACTGACGAAAATCTGTTGATGGACTTCAGCTATGGAGAGAGGAACTACCCGGACTACAGCTACGATCCTTCGACCGGTGGTCTTGCAGAACCAGCCGACACGTTCAAGGTAACGAGGCCAAGATATGATACAGGCGCCAATGCAATAAACAGATGGTGGCCGGACGACATAACGGTCGAAATTGACCATATCGATGTTTATAAGATTACAGGTGCTTCTTACGATTCTTGGACAGGAAATTGGAATTGGACGTGGGAGGATGAACCGTGTAGAACAATCTCGGGCGAGATTGTTGAGAAGATCGAGCCGTACCCAAATATCCGTGTATCAATCATGGCGGGAGAGTTAACTGAGTTGGCCGGGAGATGGCACCTTCCAAGACTACATATTTACTATAAGCGAATCAAAGCGGGTATCGGATTGTCAGCGGTCCCGTATTTTTATGTGAGATTCCGTTCCTTCTATGAGGCTCTCTCGGAGATGTCTGTTGAAGACGCTCAGCGGGTGTACCGCCCAAATTCGTATGGCTGGTTTGTTCCGTATACCATCTTTGAAGATCATTATGGAGAGATGATTCCAATCGTTTCACCAATCTACGGACCGATTGAGTTTCCTGAGACCGACGATCAACTCTTGAATTCGATAAGGCATGACATGACAGGAATAGTCGGAGCTCAAGAAATCAAAGGGTTTCTCTTTGAATATACACCGGATACACCTCTTAGGGATAGCGTGAAGTTGGAAGGGCCCTTAGGGAATGATGAGGCTTTTTTCCTTCCATATGGTGAGCGGCAAGACCATCTCATTGAATACTCGAGGTCGGGGACAACGTTCTTCGTTCAGGAATTTCCAATTACGGGCGAAATGGTTCAGGATCACGTTATGCATGGTAGGTTTGTCGAATTTCCAAGGAATGTGAAGCTTTCAAGACTTCGCTTTGATAGAGCAAAGCTAATGTTCTCGAAACTCATACTTAACGATGATCTCACTTCTCCGGTAATGAATCCAAGGACTCATATACAAATGGAGGAATGAAGATGGATTATCCAGTGAAGACAAGAGTAAGGTTCGTTCTGAATGGAGAGAGTGTTGATTCGATAGTCTTAGAGAGGGGGCAAACAGCCTTCATTGATCTCCTCATAGAATCTTGCGACGGTGAAGAATGGGCACAAGCCCATGGGACTATATCCGCCAGCATTGTATATTTCGACGGCAAGAGTTTTGAAGAAATTGCAGTGTGCCCTATCGAAAATGATCGAGTCGCTTTAGAGGCCGATCTTCCTGTAGGAACGTACTACCTCCAGGCAACTGTTGCACTGAGTTCTCCCGTGGTTCTCCAGCGCGTTCAAAGACTGAAGTTGAAGATTGTCGTGGATAGGGAGTGATGATATGACTCTTCTAGAAGTCGAATACACTCTGGTTGCAGGAACGAATGGGAGACTCTCGCTAGATATTTATTTCGATTCGGAGAAAGCAATTTCCGATGTAGCCTATCAGGGGACAACGAAAGACGATGAATTCAATGTGGTGGCAAATGACGATGAACACTCCGTCAGATTTCGTGTTCTACATCAAGCGTTGACTCTTTCAGGCGCATATATGATAATAACTAAAGCACAGTATGGAGGATTTGACCTGTTGGCTCAGAGTCTTGAGTATTGGGAGATCGATACTACAGGAACAATAGATTATGTGGATGAAGGTCTGAAAATCACGCCAACAAGTCCATATTCCACATTCAGTGTAACTGGTGTGCTCCCCGAGCAAGAACCGAAGCAACTTCCAATTTCATTCGATTGGGAAGTCTCGAGCGAAGAGGGTTGGGATTTTTTTGAAGGCGTAATTGATGGTATGGTTTTCTTGAGGGCAAGCGGGATACAGTCGGGGTCATTCTATGATACTGTGACACATGATGAACCACACACGTTGAGATTTGCGTATACGAAAGATTCCAGCGCCGCAAGTAATGAAGACTGTGGAAGAGTGGGGAATATCATTGTGGGGGGAGAGAACTGGCTCGCAAACGGACTCGAAGGCTGGACTCTCGGCGGCGATGTACTTCCAGTTCTTCTTCCTGATGGACGTGTAGAACTGAGATGCTCAGACGATCAGTCGTCATGGATGGAGCGCACATATGCGCCGCCCCCAGACCAAATAATAACCAACATCCGGATCAGGCACTTACATGACGGTCAAACGATAAGCCAGTTTGCTGTCGAAGCTCTTGACACGTTCTTCGTAGATGCTGTTATGGAAGGGTTTGACTTGGTTACAGGTTCCTGGATACCAGTCGAGCCGACTATTGTCGAGGCCAGACTTGAAAGATACGATGAATCCGGGTTGTTTGAGCAAATTTCGGACAGTCAGGTCTTCGTTCATCCCGACGGTTTCTTCCGGCTCCTTCAAAAATGCGACGCTCCTCCCGGGACCTATTATCTGAAGACTACCGCCACAGTCGGAGAGATAACACAGATTGAAAGACTGAAGATAAAAGCAAAGGTAAACATCTGACCGCCCGAAAGGGCGGTTAGTTTTGGAGGTATAACATGAAGAACACAAGAGGATATGATGTTCGAAGGGTAGTTG
>DSBT01000274.1 GCA_011045915.1 Mesotoga infera | reverse complement strand
CCCAAATCATATTCTCTGGATCTTATCTCATAATCTCGTGGTTTTTGACTAAGAACCTGGAAACGCTGTGCCGGATAAACCGCTCTTCTGCTCTTGATCTTAAATCCCCACTCGAGCGGTGGGGACCGCTTGCGATGGGCGTGTGCGCTCTTTGAAGCGCGTCTCGCATCGCTTCTTTTGTTCTGTCATCCCATAGTGATACAATGCAGGATCTGCTTTCTCTCCTCAATCTTGACAGTCTCGAATATGGTTCTTCTCGATCTCCCACTCGTTTCTTCAGAGACACCCACCGCCACTTCGTGGCGCTCCTCCCTCAAGGGAGGATTTAAGATGGGATCTCCGGGAGCCGATCACACCATTCGCGCAAGAACCAGCATATGAGTGGTGTTTGAGTCCCTGACTTATGGATAATGATGAGCTCCCTCAAGGGAGGACTTAAGATCAGAATCAACAGGAGCAAAATCTAGTAAGTACTGCCAAGGGAGAAAAAGCATAAAATGATTTCTTTTCAGCTCTCTAACTTATGGGCAGCGATGAGGTCGAGAAACGGGTTCGTTCAACTCCCCGATAGATCTTACCATTTTAATTGCGCTTATCATCTTACGCTAAGTCATCGATCAAGATAATAGTTCTCATTAACGGACAATCTTAATTTGGTGCTATAACAATTATCCTGCAGACTTTGAGAAGCCGGAAGCTCGTCGCTTCTTCAGAGGCCGGTATAGATCGGATGTCCTCAGTCTAGCACCGAATGAGTGCGCCCTATCTTTTGTTTCAGTGATGCTGAAGATGGCGTCCTCAAAGTGTACTCGAAGTGTGTAGAAACGAAACCCAGCAAAGTCGAAGAGAGAGAGGCATAGGTAGCACTTCATTGACTGAAGAGGAAGAAGCAGTTGCTTTAGGTTACGAAGAATATCTAGAACAAGAATAAATGCATTTTCGAAATTCAAGAGTATTATTGACTTGTTAAGGACGTCATGAAGGATCGCGCTCCAAATTGCTTTTCTGTGGGTTGCATGAAGTGCCACCAGTCTTGAGTATAGCGATTCTTTCAGGCGCTCTCTAGAGTCATTTTATTAACGATTGTTAGTCAGAAGGGGATATGATTTTTAGTAGACAGCATGGCGTGAAATTGTATTGACTAGAACATATTATTTGTGAAGTGACGTAAAGGGATTCCTCACCGAAGCTTCAAGAGGAAACAGGATTATTGTGTAAGCTGATTGGAGGAACGCTGTAGCAAGTTTACTGGATCGAAATACCGCGAGTGATCGGTGTTGTTTCGGGCTTTATGGAGTGAAGCTTCAAGGACCGGGAAAAGAGTACGCGGTTTTTCAGCCGAACGGGTGAGAGTTAACTGAAAGGGCTGACGAAAGCTGATTTTATCTCGATTATTTGCACAACTGCCAAAAATGGCCAGTGCAGGCGCCCGGGCTACAAATCGGCCAATTTTATGCTCGAAGGAGCGTTTCTATGAGAAGGTTTCTTACCCTGTTGTTTGCAGTAGTCAGTACAATTTTGCTTTTGGTAAACCCCTGTTTTGCGGTAGATGGAAAGATAGCCTTGACGGAGGATGAGATTGCTTTCGTGAATGAGCATCCTGTCATAAGGCTTGGAGTAGATCCTGCTTTTGTGCCTTTCGAGTTCATTGACAAAGATGGAAAGTACAAGGGTATTACCGCGGACCTTTTGTCGCTCATCGAAGAAAGAACAGGTCTGAGATTTGAGATAATATCGGGGTTGAGCTGGCCAGAAGCATATGATCTGGCTCTTTCGGGCGAGGTCGACGCTTTGCCTGCAATATCGAAAACCGATGAGAGAGAGAGTTACTTCCTTTTCTCCGAACCGTATTATTACTTCAAGAGGGTAATCGCAACCAGAGACACCGACACGGCTATCTCCGGAATCGAAGATCTGGAAGGACTAACAGTAGCTGTGCAGAGAAATAGCTCTCATCACAGCTACTTGCTGTACTATCCAAGAATAAACTTGAGTCTGTACGACTCTGTCGAGGCTGCAATAACAGCAGTAGCAAACGGTACGGAGAGGGCTTTCGTCGGGAACCTCGCTACAACGAATCATCTAATACGCGCAAATGGGCTGACAAACCTGAGATTCACTGCATTCGAAGCGGAGAAGCAGTTGGCCCTGCATTTTGCAGGTCGCAAAGACTGGCCCCACTTCATTAGCATTATCAACAAGGCGTTGGATTCGATCACACAGGAAGAGAGAATTGCCATCAACAACAAATGGATTGATTTGGAGTCAGAGGTTGACTACGGCCGAATAATTCAGATCATTTCTATCTTTGGTGCCTTCGTTGCCGTTGCAATGGCTGTTTCGATCTATTGGATTTTTCGTCTGAAAAAGGAAATCAGAAAAAGGGAGCTCATTCAGGTCGATCTGGAAAAGGCGAAAAGAGAAGCGGAGGATGCAAATGAATTCAAGTCAAGCTTCATGGCACGGATGTCTCACGAAATCCGGACGCCTCTCAGCGCAATTATGGGAATGGCTTATCTGCTGAAAAAGACTGAGATTTCTTTGACACAGAGCATGTACATCGATCGGATTACCCAGGCTTCAAACAACATGCTTAGTATAATCAACGATATTCTTGATTTTTCAAAAATCGAAGCAGGCAAGGTGGAACTGGAGATTACTTCTTTCAGCATGGATCAGGTTATCCAGGATGTCGTTAACATTGTGTCCTACAAGATTGAAGAGCAAGAAATCGGGTTCAGGCTTTCAAAAGATCCCCTCATTCCCAACTGGTTTTTCGGTGATCAGAAGCGAATAGAACAGATTCTCCTCAATATCCTGAACAATGCGGCGAAATTCACAAGTACTGGTGAAGTCTCGTTTGACGTCAGACTGGTAGCTAAGGAAAATGAGAAGTATCACCTGTCATTTTCCGTTAGAGATACCGGTATCGGTATGACTGAAGAGCAGATAAAGAACTTGTTTATGCCTTTCATACAAGGAGACAGCACCATAAATCGTCGGTTTGGGGGTTCGGGATTGGGGCTGTCAATCGTTAAGAATCTTGTGGAAATGATGGGAGGGGAGATCCAGGTCTTCAGCACCCCGGGAGAAGGTTCCACCTTCATCATTCATCTGTCCCTGGATGTCGACAGAGAGAGGGAGGATCTTTATGCGAAGACCTTCTCGGCGACCCACTTCAAGAATATCAGGACGCTTGTCCTGGAAAAGACAGGGGCCAGTATGAACTTGATCGAGAGCTATCTAGGCGCATTTGGAATGCATTGTGAGCTAACGACCTCTCAGGTAAGTGCTGTGAGCATGTTGGAAGCTGCCGATGGGAAGTTCGCCAAACCCTTTGACCTCTTCATTCTGGATTACGACACACCAGCGGAAGGGGGCTTCGAATTTGCAGTTTCGATTCGAAATAACAGAAGGATACATAAAACTCCAAAGCTTATCATGCTCCTGCCAATGATGAGAGAGGACCTGTTTGACAAACTGAACGACTATGGAATCGATATGGCAATTGGCAAGCCGATTATTCCTTCAATTCTCTTGAATGGAATTCTCGACATTTTCAAGCTCAAGGCCGTTTCCGCCTCCCATCCTGCCATAAAAGAGCAAGTGAGTCATTCAAAGCTGGAACGCCCACACCTGGTTCTCCTGGTGGAAGACAACAAGACTAATCAATTGATTGCCAAGTCTATTCTTCAGCAAGTGGGAATCGAATCGATTTTGGCCGGAGACGGAAAGACTGCTGTTGAACTCTACCGGCAGCATAAAGAGAACATCGACTTGATCTTTATGGATCTGCACATGCCCATAATGAACGGTTACGAGGCGGCGAAGGAGATCAGGAAGATGTCAGACAGGGTCCCGATTGTGGCGATGACCGCCGACGTAATTCTCGGTGTGAAAGAAAAGTGTGAAGCAAGCGGAATGTATCATTATATAAGCAAGCCCTTTAACCCTGACCGTTTAATTCAGACCGTCAAAGAAATAATCCAGGAAAATGAGGAAGAGAGCATACAGGAATCTACCGTTCTTGATCAATCGGCCGGACTGAAGAACATTGGCGGGGATTCAGAAGTCTATCGGCAGATATTGAAGGCATACTTGGAAGAGAACCAGGAAACTGCAGAAAAGCTTTCACTTGCAATAAATGAAAAGAGATATGCCGATGCCGTGCAGATCGTCCACAAGGTTAAGGGAAGCTCAGGCAGTATCGGAGCAAAGGAATTGTACACAGTGTCAATGGAATTGCAGAAGGCTCTAAATGAAGAAAAGGAAGAGGAAATACGGCCGCTGAAAGAAAGGTTTTTTGGTTTGCTGAGAAAACTGATTGAGGAAATCGATCGGTTTCAGACCAAGAAATGAAGAAGTATGAGTCTCTCCAACTTAAGGAGGAAGAATGATGTCTGCGAAAATTCTGGTTGTGGACGATTCGGCATCAGATCGTTTCATCATCGAGAGAATGTTGCGAGAATACGATATTCTTACAGCTTGTGACGGAATAGAGGCAATGCAGCAAATCGACGAACATGGCGATATTGACATTGTGATCCTAGATCTGAACATGCCAAAGATGGATGGATTCGAGGTTCTAAAGGCTTTGGAGTCAAATGATCGCTACAAGGGACTCCGGACAATAATTTTGACGAACTACGATGAGCTGGATAATGAGATTGAAGGCCTGAGGCTTGGGGCGGTGGATTACATTAGAAAGCCCGTCAATATGGATTCCTTGAAAGCGAGAATCGAGATTCACGTAGAACTGCTTAGAATCCAGCAGTTGCTCGAGCAGAAGCTGTATGAACAGGGGTTGACCTTCGAGACGATCTTCCAGCAGGCGCCAATCGGGATAGCTATTTCGCACGGTTCTGAACCGTCCAATAGCAAGAATGCCGTTACGAGGTTCAATCCAATGTTCGAGCAAATAACGGGAAGAACGAAGGATGAACTCATGGAGCTTGGCTGGGCGAAGATCACATATCCCGATGATCTCGATAAGGACCTGGCTAACTTCAAGAAGCTGCAGAGCGGTGAGCTTAGCAGTTATTCAATGGAAAAGCGATACGTTAAGCCCGACGGCTCGATCGTTTGGGTTCAAATGACCGTGGCACCGCTCGTAATCTCGAATGATAGCAGATATAACCATATATGTCTTGCTCAGGAAATCACCAGACGAAAAGAGATGGAGGCCGATCTGCTTGAAAGCGAGCGTAGCAAGTCCGTTCTTCTCTCCCATCTTCCCGGTCTGGCTTACAGGTGCAAGTGCGATGGGCAGTGGACTATGGAGTACGTTTCTGCCGGGTGCTCTAAGTTGACCGGTTATCCTCCGGAAAGTCTTATTAGCAACAAGGACCTTGCCTTCAACGATTTGGTTGCTCCGGAATACCGTGAATCTCTCTGGAGGGAGAGGGAGAAGGCAATTGCGAAGAGGATGCCCCTGAATTATGAATATCAAATAATTACCGCAGAGGGAGAGCGAAAATGGGTTCTGGAAATGGGAGAAGGAGTGTTCACTGAGGCAGGAGAGGTTGAGGGTCTTGAAGGGATAATTATAGACATAACAAGTCGGAAAAGATCTGAAGATGAACTCAAGTATACTAGTGAACACGACAGATGGACGGATCTGTACAATCTTAGTTATTTGGAAGGAGTTCTCAAGAGAGACTCGAAGAATCGAAAAGCGTCGAGAAGAGCTCTTATTAGTGTAAATCTGAGTAATATGCAGTTAGTGACGGCGACTTACGGATTCCACTACTCTCAGGAATTGACAAGGAATGTGGCCGAATCACTCAGCAGGTTTTGTACAGAAAATCTCCTGCTATCTTACGCATATGAAAACCTGTTTGTTTTCTACTTGAGAGATCACGAAGGTAAGGCGACTCTTCATGAATTCTCAGAAGCTATTGCAAATACACTAACTTCCTTGTTTGAGGTTGAGAGAATCGGAGTTGGGGTCGGTGTTGTTGAGATCAATCAGGATAATGATAGCGATGTTGATCAGCTGATGAAAAGACTTCTCATCACATCGGAAAAGGCGATTAATGTTAATGAGAGAAAAGTTGGGATTCGATTTTATGATGAGGAGATAGAGATGCAGATTACCCGCGAACTGGAGATAGATCGCGAACTTTCCAGAATTGCAGTAAGCGAAGATGATGGCGGGTTGTTTCTGCAATATCAGCCGGTCCTTGGTCTCAAATCAAACCTGATTCGTTGTTTTGAAGCTCTGTCGAGACTGAGAACCGACAAACTCGGTCTTGTGCCGCCTTTGGAATTCATTCCGGTAGCCGAAAAAACAAAACTCATTATTCCCATTGGTAGAAAAGTCATGTACCAGGCCTTTAGCTTTCTTAACGAGCTAAGAAAGAATGGATTCAGTGACATTGGAGTCTCGATAAATGTCTCTGCCATTCAGCTTCTGAGAAGTGATTTCGTTGACGATCTGTTTGAAATGATAAGTGAAGCGCGTGTTTCCCCCGAAAACATTTGTCTCGAAATAACTGAAACGGTCTTTGCTTCAAACTACGAGGAAATAAACCGAACTCTTGGTAAGTTGAAGGATAACGGTATCCATATTGCTATAGATGATTTTGGGACAGGATACTCATCTCTTGCGAGGGAACAAGAGCTGAACGTCAACTGCCTGAAAATTGACAAGTCTTTTGTTGATGGACTGATGCATTTGAGAGCCGAGGATACTATTACTTGTGATATCATCTCGATGGCCCACAAGTTGGGGCATTATGTTACGGCAGAAGGGGTTGAGCATGAGGAGCAGAGACAGTATCTTCTCAGTTGCGGATGTGACGAAATACAAGGATATCTCGTTGCCAGACCTCTGGACAAGGAGGCGGCAATCGAGTTTCTTAAGATTCATAATCATCAATGATGGCTGCTGATAAGTACTACATCCCTTATTGAAATGAATGGCGAGGCCGATGAAGAGGAAAGAAATAGCCTTGCGCTCGGACTGTAAACTAAGCCGGTATTCATGAATGTGTGGTTACTCTTTAAAGATATGCTTCGAGAGTTTGGTCTGTGAGAACAAAGTCTTCGCGGAAGAGCTAAGTACAGGATCTATCTGAACGGGCGACACTTTTCACGCATCTTCGCTCAGATTTCTTCAAAGGCGGACCGCTTAAACCAGAAAAATAGAATACTCGCATCATATTGTGTCGTTATTGAAAGCAGCATCATTTGACGGAGCGCTTCTTCTATTAAGCGACTCAGAAGAAGAAGTGCAGGGTATCCTCAACCGTCAGTTTGTGATTTCAATTTCTGTTTCCTGGCGTATGAGAATTCAGCGGAGTATTCATCGAGAAAGATGAACTGTGTTATACGATTTGTGATGTATAGAAGAGACAAGCTGAACGCTCTGCCATTCTTGGCATAGTTTTGCGATAATGCAGAACCTCGATGAGCAGATGTTGAATAGGGTCTTCGAAAGAACGCACAAGGCTTATGTAAGATAGACGCCCTCTGCGACAGCTGAGAATTAGCCTGCCTAGTATTCCGAAAGGATTTGATCAGCGAGAATTAATGCCTTTTGTCTTGGTGTGGCAGAGTGTAAAAAATCTTAGGGTAACTATTATAATGAAGAAAGGTGGCAAATGAGGTTCAGAAAAACAGTCGATTACTGTAGCACATGCAACAGAAGAATAAGTACTCCGAAGAGGGATGGAAAGTACTATGAGAGGAAGTAAGGGAGACATTTCAATCAAGTGGGCGGCCGCAATTGTATTCATGTTGACTATTCTGATGTCCGTGGTCGGAATCGGGAGTCTCATTTTCGCGAGATGGTTATCTTCGGCTGAGCTGACATCGGAACGGATTGTTGGAACAATAAGCGAGAGTACGTTCAGTCAGATAGTCAACTTCATGCACGAGCCTACTCACATTAACGAAGCAAACCACAAGATCATCGAAAACAATATTCTCGATCTCTCTGACGAAGAAAATAGAGAGAAATTCTTCGTCGGTGTCTTGAGTTCTCAGAAAGAGGAAGTATACAGTTTCAGCTTTGGCACGGTCAACGGAGAGTACTATGGCGCCCGCAGAAATGAAGATGGAGTAATAGAGATTATGAGAAACGACGCTTCTACGGGAGGCTACTCATGGTACTATTCCGTGAATGAGGATTTGACTGCCGGCGAGCGGGTAGTCGTAGCAGGGAAATTCGATCCTCGAACTCGAGCATGGTACAAAGCTGCAGAAGCCGCAGCGGGTCCCATCTTCTCGCCAATCTATAAACACTTTGTAATGGATGATCTGACCATTTCTGCCGCATGGCCGGTCTACGACAGGGAAGGTAGTTTACGGGGTGTTTTGGGAACGCACATGCTCCTTTCGGGTGTAGGAGGCTTTCTCAAGGAAACTGTGAAAGACTATGACGGCTACGCAATCATTTTTGAAAGGGATACAGGTCTGCTGATCGCAAATTCTTTGGAGGTCGATAACTTCTCATTTCTATCCGACGGAACGTTCAAACGGCTATCAATTTGCGAAATCGATAACTCGGTCATTCGGCAGGTTTGCAGTAACTATAATCTGAGTCAGGATCCATTTCTCACTTTCAAAGACGAGAATGGAAAGGTCTTTGTCGACATTAGAGAAATCCGTATGCCGGGAGTCGACTGGGTCTTGCTAGCTGTGATTCCTGAAACACATTATATGATCAGTGTTGTGGATAGTATTCATCTAACTGTTTTGCTGGTTGCGCTTGCACTGGTTTTCTCTGTCATCATATTCTTCATATTAGCTCGAAAGCTTATGAAGCCTGTAAACGATCTTCTTCAGGTGTCCGAGGCGTTTTCCTCCGGGGATCTCTCAAAGCGAGTTCAAGTCGCTAGGGACGATGAGATTGGAACCATTTCGACGGGTTTCAACAGAGTTGCAGACAAGATGCAGTTTCTTATAAACAACCTGGAAGATCGTGTTGTGGAGAGAACAAAGGAACTGCACAAGGTAAATGCAGCATTGGAGGAAAGCAAGAACCAACTGCAGCTCTTGCTTGACTCAACTGCAGAAGGTATTTATGGAATTGATATGAATGGGAACTGCACTTTCTGCAATACTAGTGCCGCTAGAATTCTTGGATACTCAAGCATAGAGGAATTGCTCGGGAAGAACATGCACCTTAAGCTTCATCATAGCCGCCGGGATGGAACGGTGTTTCCTGCTGATGACTGCAAGATTATCAGATCGATCAAACAAGGCAGAGGCTTTAAAGCGGATGACGAGGTCTTCTGGAGAGCTGACGGCACTTCTTTCGATGTGGAGTATCACTCGTATCCCCAGATAAGAGACGGGAAGGTAGTCGGCGGGGTAATAACCTTCATGGATATTACAGAACGGAAGAAGAGAGAGGAAGAGATCAGGTACTTGAGCTGCCATGACTCACTTACGGGACTTCATAACAGAAGTTGTTTCGAAAACAACCGTAAGGAGATCGATAAATCAGAAAATCTTCCGATGTCCGTAATCTTCGCAGATATCAATGGCCTGAAGATGACGAATGATGTATTTGGTCACGCTGCCGGAGATGAACTATTAAGGAAATCTGCAGAGGTGCTGAATCAGTCTTGCAGGGAGAGTGACGTGATTGTTCGAGCCGGCGGCGATGAGTTCATTATTCTTCTGCCGAAAACGGACAAGGAAGAGGCAGAGAAGATACTCTCGCGAATCAAGATTGGGTTTTCGAATACACGTGTCGCAGCGATGAAGTGCAGTGTCTCACTTGGTCTCGATACGAAAAAAAGTATCGATCAACCGCTGGAAGTGGTAATGGCAAACGCGGAAAACTCTATGTACAGAGATAAGACAATGAATCGCAAATCTTCAAACAGGGAGATAATAAACTCAATTATTGAGACTTTGCATTCAAAGCATCCGAGAGAGAAGCAGCATTCAGTTGCTGTTCGCGAACTGTGCGGCCAAATTGGATCTGCCCTAAACCTCTCCGTACATGAAATCAGCGTGCTGAAGCGAGCGGGCTATCTGCATGACATCGGGAAAATAGTACTTGATGAAAGCATCCTGTCTAAGGATTCTTCTAAAGTCTTGACGGGGGAAGAGAGGGAGAAGATGAGGCAGCATTCCGTTGTCGGATACAGGATCTTGAATCTTTTCGATGATACGCTGGACCTTGCCGAATTTGCCTACAGCCACCACGAAAGATGGGACGGAAAAGGCTATCCGAGAGGGCTTGCAGGAGAACAGATCCCGCTGATATCTAGAATCATATCGGTAGCAGAAGCCTATGAACGTGTTCTCAATAGAGGCGACGATTCAATCGAAGAAAGAAAAGAAGCTGCCATTCGAGCAGTTAGGGAAGGCGCCGGGAAGCAGTTCGATCCGAATATCGCTGAAATTTTCGTCAAAATGATTGAAGAAGAAACCACTTGAGCCGGGCATGGGACGCGGTTGATTTGGCGAATAGCCGACCCGTCAGGGATTGTCGCTCTTCATCTTCATTGTGAAGGCAAGAACTACCGAAATCATAAGCATACTGCATAACCTATTTCCCATAGTAATTCGGGGGAGGATTTTGGTGTATTCGCCGGCCAGAGCAAAACGGCCTGCACTTACCACGTGAAAGGCGGAACATCTGCGATCGCTCTGAATGTTCCGCCGACCAGGTCGAGATGAAACCAGCCGCCTGAAAGCCGGGCAGAGCCGTTAGTGTGAGCGCTCCGCGAAGTCTACCGACCTGTTTTTCTGTGAAGAGGCTCCCGCAAAGCAAACCAATAGCAATGAATAAGCAGCCACCGGTATAAGCACAACAATGGTCGGCAGAATGTTGAGATTGATTTCAAGTCCCAAGATGATTGCGACGATGAAGCATAGGGTGATTTGCATCGAAAACATTGGAATCAGAGGCAATGTATATCCCAGAATGCAATCCTTGGCCGTCATTGGCGAAGTGAAAAGCCTTGGAATGAAGGAATCGGGACAATCCCAAGAGATAGTCGTTCCTGAAAAGAGCTAAATGAACGAAAGGCCAGACATCGCGATACCGGGAGTCGCCTTCTTAACGGTAAAGATTCCCACCGGCACATTCGACTGAATTAGGGCTTCCTGAAAAAGCGTACAAAGCGGATGAATAGTGAAGTACAGGCGAATAATGTGGTATAATGGTGCAAGGGAAAACAAGGTATAGACTCAAAAAGCT
>DSBT01000273.1 GCA_011045915.1 Mesotoga infera | reverse complement strand
GATCCAGAAAAAGTGCGTGTTCTCAATCAGTTTGACGAGCTAGGAAATTACAGATTTCATTATTATGTGACAGGAAACACGATTCTGGAGATGATGGACGAACTCAGGCTCGGTAACGGCAGGGTCTCCGCTGTCGTTGCAACGGTCGGCTCGGCAGGAACTATCGCTTGCGGCGACAGGCTGAAGGAAGCATATCCTGAAGTGAAGATTGTGGCAGGAGAACCTGTGCAGTGTCCGACTCTTTCGCTCAATGGCTATGGTGGACACGACATTCAGGGAATCGGAGACAAACATGTGACCTGGATTCACAATGTGATGAACAACGATGCCGTTGTTGCGCTTGACGACATAGAATGCAAGAAACTACTACAGGTGATGACCAACGACGAGGGCAAGAGATTCTTAAAGGAGTTTCTTAAGGAAGAAGACGTGGAGACAATGGCAGATATATTCGGTATTTCGGGAGTTGCTAATGTCGTCGGGGCGATAAAGATGGCTAAGCACTACAAAATGACCGGCAAGGACAACATCGTGACCATTGCAACAGACAACATGGATCGTTATCACTCTGTGATGGCAAATATGACAAAGACTTACGGTAACCTCACAAGAGATGAAGCAAAGCACAGATTCGAATCGTTTGCTCTTGGAGCAAAGACGGACTGGATATTCGAAGGGACCATGGATAACCGAATGAGATGGCACAATTTGAAGTACTATACCTGGGTTGAACAACAGGGGAGAACTGTTGAAGAACTCAACAGCACGATGTCTCAGGATTTCTGGAAGGCTGAAAGCGAAAAGGTCGGTGAGATCGACAGGCTACTCCTAGACTACCGCGAAAAAACCAGATAGTCTAGAAGCGTAATTCTATGTTTTGTTTTTTGTAAGCTTTGTAGTACAATGAAAACATGGTGGTACTGACAAAGAGAAAACCGCCTGACCTTTTTGGAGGCGGTTTTCTCTTTGTCTGTCTGAGCAGTTGCTTTGGCTTAAGATCCTATCCCAATCATGGAGGTGGTTCTTTTGAGAAAGCTTCTTCTTCTTTCGATCGTGTTGATCTTCTCACTCGTACTGTCCGCAACAACAATCCAGTTCTGGCATGCTATGGGTGGCTGGAGAATTGATTTTCTGCAGTCTCAGGCAGACGCATTTATGGAATTACACCCTGACATCAAGGTTGAAGTGCAGTACACTGGAAGCTACAGAGACACTCTAAACAAGATGATCGCCGGGGTTCAGGCGGGAACTGCGCCGCATGTGGTGCAGGTGTTCGAGATAGGCACGCAGATGATGATCGACGGCGAGGTGGCGGTTCCCATCGAAGACCTAATGGAAGCAGATCCAAGTTTCGACATAGGAAAGTTCATGCCTCAGGTACTGAACTATTACAGGGTGAACGGTAAGCTTTATTCCATGCCTTTCAACTCGTCCAACGCGATCGTCTTCTACAACAAGACGATGTTTGAAAAAGCCGGTCTCGATCCAAACAGCCCTCCAACGACCTTCAGTGAATTCATAGAGGCCTGCAGAAAACTCACCATCAAGGATGAGTCTGGAAATATCGTTCAGGCGGGCTTCACACTTCCACTTCACTCTTGGTTTGTTGAACAGCTCATGGCTGCTCAAGATGCGCCATTTATAGATCAGAACAACGGTAGAACCGGCAGGCCCACGAAAGCTGTTTTCAACACGCCTGAAGGTCTCGCAATATTCGAATGGTGGAACACTATGGCGCAGGAAAAGACCATGATAAACACAAAAGTTGAGGATTGGACAGGTGCAAGGAATCTCTTCATCTCGCAGAAGGTTGGAATGATTATGACGTCTACTTCGGATGTTGCTCTTATGATGGAATCAGCCGCAGAAAACAATTTTGAGCTGGGAACAGTCTTTCTCCCAAGGCCGGAGGGAGCCAGAGCCGGAGGTACTGTAATAGGCGGCGGAAGCCTCTGGATCATTGGCGGGCATCCGGAAGATGAGACGAAGGCTGCCTGGGAGTTTGTCAAATTCATGGCTGGTCCTGAGCAGCAGATTGAATGGCATGAAGCTACTGGCTACTTCCCGGTTAGAAAGGATTCTGTTGAGAAACTTGTTGCGAGCGGTTATTACAGAGAGTATCCAGATCATTTGACAGCCTTGATGCAACTTCTTCTTTCCGTCCAGAACTACAACACAAATGGAGCGATCACCGGAGCATTCCCCGAAATAAGGACCGTTGTCGAAACGGCAATCGAAAGGATGATTTCAGGAGAGATGACTCCCGCCGAAGCATTGAAGTATGCGGAAGATGGATCTACTCAGGCTATCAAAGACTACAACGCTGCAAACTAAGCTTTTTTTGGTGGAGCGGGTTGCTTTAAACCCGCTCCTTTCAATTATCCGTTTGCGGAGGTGCTGAATGCGGAAGTGGATGCCGTACCTTCTTCTCGTCCCGACGTTCCTGGTGATTGTCTTGTTTATTTACTACCCTGCATACGACTCCTTCAGAATGAGTCTATTAAGGGTATCCACTTTTGGCAACAAGACGACTTATGTTGGTTTTCAGAACTTCGTCAATCTCTTCAATAATCAGCAGTATATTGATGCCGTCAAATTCACGGGGTTATACGTTGGACTCTCGGTTACTCTTTCGGTCTTTCTGGGTTTTGTAATCGCCATGCTTCTTACCAAGAATGTTCCTGGAACAAAGCTTTACAGAACCTTTCTTTTCGCGCCGTACGCGATTTCTCCGGCAATTGCCGGTACGTTGTGGACGTTCCTGCTGAATCCCGTTGTGGGACATGTCAACTATGTGTTTATGAAGCTGTTTGGAATTCAGGTCGAGTGGCTTACCTCAAAGCCCTACGCCCTTTACGCCCTGATCTTTGCAACAGTCTGGAAGATACTCCCGTTCAACATGATTTTCTATATCGCAAGCATTCAGAATGTTTCCACCGATCTTCTCGAAGCGGCTACACTTGATGGAGCGGGAGTAATGAAAAAAACGTGGAGAATCATATTTCCATTGGTTTCTCCAATTACCTTCTACTTGGTAATCATGAATATTGTGAGCACAATGTTTTCTTCATTCGCAATTGTGGACGTCATGACCAAAGGAGGCCCGGCCGGATATACTACGAACATGATATACAGACTTTATCTGGACGCTTTCACTTTTCAGAAGAAGGGGCCTGCCTCGGCTCAGAGCGTAATAATGTTCATGATTATGGTAGTTGTTACTATCATCTACTTTGCCGTTGCAGAAAGGCGAGTTCACTACCAATGAGGTGCGGCTATGAAGAAGTCTACTAGGAAACTACTGAATACAGTGATTATTGAAGTCGTGCTGATTTCGGTCTCTTTCATTTTCATCATGCCGGT
>DSBT01000272.1 GCA_011045915.1 Mesotoga infera | reverse complement strand
CGAGAGACTCGACTCGGAGAATGCGCCCGGTGCACTTATTATTGCACCTGGAGCCATGGTCGAGGGAGATCTGTATACCGTCTGCGGTGTTGAGGAAATCGATGTCGGTCAGGAGATCTCCAGAATCGAGGATCTAATATCAATAGCCAAGAAGCGAGGAGTTCCTGTTGTAGCAATACATATTGAAGGAGGCTTCACTTCGCCAGATAACGATCCAAGACATTCCTTCGACTTGCTTATGCCTAAAGCCGACTACATAATCCTTGTGTCACCGGAAGGGCCAAGTGAATATTTCACCGTGCTCTCTGAGGAAACCGGGATACAGCTGCTAGTTGTGGACAAGGCGGAGAGAATCGTCGATGCTCTTGATCAGTTATTCTCAATGGGTGGATCTTGATTAAGGTTTGAAGAATTGTATTTTTGATTGAGTGCGGAACCTCTTTGATGAGCGCTGGATTGAGTTAGCGTTTTGAAAGGCAATATCTTTGTGAAGGACAAACTCTTTATTCTCAGGCCAGAATTGAAGATTCTGTGGTGTTGGAATATTGGAGCAATTCGAATCACACTTACTGTTTACTTGTTTTGTACTAAGGTCTTTCAACTCGCTGAAAGATCATCTTTCAAAATTAGTCTTTGAGCACTATGCGTTCTTCTTGAGTCGCCGCAGCTAATTGCTCTCCTTTTTGTCAGTGATAGGATTGATGTGTGGGATAAAGCAATACTATCCCGGAAAGGATGGTTTTCAATGGATTCTGAAAAGTTTACTGAGCACGAATGGCACAAAAAGCAGGCGATAGAGAACTTCAACCTTACATGGGACCTCATAGACAAGAAAGACAGAACTGCAGAAGATGACCTTCTTATGATACACACCGCTCACGCATCGCGCTTTCACTGGGGTGTGGTGGGTACCCCGATTGAATTTGCGAGGGGTGAGTGGCAAGTGTCCAGAGTTTACTCTTTGCTAAACATGTCAGAGTCGTCTTTATACCACGGAGAGCTTTCACTCAAATATTGCACCGAAAATGCGATAAGTGGTTTCGATCTTGCCTTTGGCTATGAAGCCGTTGCGAGAGCTCACATGGTTGCGGGAGAACACGACCTTATGAAGGAAAACTTACAGCTTGCGAGAGAAGCGGCCAACCTTATTACCGATGAACAGGACAAAAACTACTTTCTTTCGGAGCTGGAAAGCGTCTCTCTCTAACAGAAATTGAAAGCCGGCTGACAGAAAATGATTTCGGACCAAACGCAGCGGAAAGATAAATAAGAAGGGCCCCTTTCTCGGGGCCCTTTACTCAGAAAGCAAGCTAATTGACTTCCTGCAGAGCTGCCTCTTCCAGATATTCAGAGAGTTCCACCAAATCTACTTCGTAGACTCCCCATCCTGCCTCATCAACTTCTAATAACTCTATTCCGCGGATTGCATTCCTCTCAACGTATCCCTGACCGTCTGGAGAAGATCGATAGAGAAGAGGGCCGGCGGTCTCGACGGGAAGAATCTTCCAGTTGTTTGTGGGGGCAGGATCCACTTCACCTATATATTGTATGTACTTTATTATTGCCTCACGGTTTATCTCCGTTGTGGCAAGTATAACGTTATCGGCCACATGTGGGAAGTTTCCTCCACCGCTTCCTCTGTAGTTATTGGTGACAACAATAAACTCCATGCTCGCATCGAGCGGGTTCCCTTCGAAAACGGCAGAGACCAGCCGTTGACCCACGGGTTTAGTAATATCATAAACGTATTCTATTCCCTCAATCACATCGAAGTTATATTCCCTGAAGTCGTAGTTGACAATATGTTGCGGCTCTGCAGACGACGGGTCGATCTGATTGAAGTTACTTGCGGCCGCCTCGAGCCAGTCTTTTATCTGTTCACCATTGAGTTTTGCCACATAGACGGTATTTGGATATATGTAGATATCGGTGATGGATCCGATAGAAATATCGCCCTGTACATGCGTGAAATAAGATGGTCCCTGTCTGCCGGCAATGAATGGAGCAGCAGCGCTGAGAATTGGGAGCCACTCGTATTCGGAACCGGCAAATTCACGCTCCGCCCACCATATTTGAGCTTCGTTTATGATCTGAGTGACAGGATTGTCCATTATTCTTGAGAAGTAAGACGTTATCTCAGTATCGGTCCAGCCGATGGGAGTTCTTACATATTCAATCGTCGCTTCGTGCTTCGGCCCAACGAGTTCAGCCAGAAGAGGATGAGTTTCGACATCGGCGTCTACGGGAACAAGAGCTGCCGAACCATCTAACACTTCCCACTCTCCCGTATTCCAGTCATAGGCGAGGTCGAGACTTATTACACCTAAGTGTGAACCCCATGAGCCCGGAAGTACAGTAGGAACACCGAAAATCAGTCCCTTGTCGTTATCGATGCCTTCAATATCTGCGAAATCCCCAGGGAAATGGGAATGCTGATGACCGAGAATCATAGCATCGATCCCTTCGATCTGAGCAAGATAATAAGCAGCGTTTTCCTGAGCGTCATAGCTTGTTAT
>DSBT01000271.1 GCA_011045915.1 Mesotoga infera | reverse complement strand
TCTGAGCAATTTCGAGGGTGTTCCTGGTCAAAATCCACATATTGTGAGTCAACTACTACTCTCTTGAATATGACGACCTCTTTAACAGGAAGAAGGTAGTAGTTTTTCAGGAAGCCCTAAGTATCTCCAATAATTGCCGAGGTGACTGCCGTACAGCCTTTGGGCGCATATCCCTCGTAGCCGGCGTAATTGCAGATCTTAATAACTTGTTCCTCCTTCCCGCCGCACATAAGTGGCCTCATAGGCACAAAATCCATTCTCTCCGGCAGCCCTTCCAGGTCGACCTCAATGCCGAAACAAATGAATGTGTTAAACAAAGGTTTTGTGACTTTGCGCATCCTTTCTGTCCATGGTTCTCTGATGGGGAAATCGAATAAATCGTCGATTGCTGAGAGAGTGTCCCTGGTGACAATCACGGCGTCCGATTGAAGGAGTTCACCATCCACGACAACACCGTCGGCGATGCCGTTTCTCACCGAAACTGTGTTTACCCGCATTCCGTAGCGAATCTTGCCGCCCAGAATATCGAGTTTCTTTGCCATACGCAAAGCCATACTGAGGGAGCCACCTTCAGGATAGCCGCCGTCGCCGGAGGCCAGAGTCGCGAGGGTGAAAACCAGGGCAGTAGCACTGTAATCGGGGCCTATGATGTTCTCGAACAGGCGCTGTAGTAGTTCGCTCTTGTATCTCATGCCATATTCTTTGGCCGACTGTCTTGCATAGTAGGGCATTTTGGGTAATGCTGGCAGCATCCTCAAGATCGTACCCAGGGACATGAATGACTTCTTCTTCGTCTTCAATCCCTTGATGTCGGTCATCGGCATATTGAGCTTTGCGAATCTCTTCAAATCGCAGCATAGTTTGCTGATTTCTCTTCCATCCTCAGGTGAAAGCTCGATAAGATGATTGTGGAGTCTCTCCACATCACGGTAAAGGCGTGCTGTCTGTCCCTCGTATTCGAATGTGAGAAACACATCGCGATAGTGTACTGCGACGCTATCGTCTAGAGCGCCAACTTCCCGCCAGAGTCTGTTAAGAGGTATATCGGGGGATGAGCCGGTGAGCCAATGCATTCCACCTTCGAATATGTACCCCTTCCTTCTCCAGCTTGTCGAAGCTCCGCCCGGAATAGTGTGGCTCTCGTAAATAGTGACGTCGAATCCGCTTTGGAGAGCGTAAATCCCTGCTGTCAAACCTGCAATACCCGCACCGACTATGACTATGTTTCTCACATTTTCCTCCTATGTATCGACTATCCAACTGCTTTCGAAATCCTGAAAGTCCAGGCTCATAACAGCTTGCTCTTCAATCCCGAATTGAGTCTAGTAAGCTCCGAGATGACTCACCTTCTCTCATACTTGATCGATGAGGACCATTGATCAGTTGTTTTCACACATTTCGATGCTGTTCCCCACTAGTATGTAATTCACCCTCAACGACAAAACAGAGGCGCGACCAGTCGCGTCTAATCAGGACTACTAGAGGGCAAAAGCGCTGTTCTTAATGCGACCGCACGCTAGCGAAACTTACTTACAAGAAGCACGAAAGGGTTCTCGTTGACTCGCATCGAATACTGGTCGCGCCGTAATGTACATGGTGAGTTCCGAATACGCTTCTCGTAAAATCAAATGTGTGGCGAGCCGACTCTTCGCTTCGTAAACTGCCCGACAACGGCAACTGTCTTTGTCTAGAGTCGCTCCATGCGGACAAGAAACTCTTATGCAGTCTAGAATCTCTTCTTATTACTCCAGCAGAGCGAAATCCCTTCTGGATTATATGGCGTTCCCGAATACACGTCTAATGATATACCCTTTTTGATATTGTGAGAACAGGTCTGAAATCGATTCTAAGGAAGACTTTGCGAAAAAAGATCGTCAAATGTGGCAGGCATTCCAGCCTCCGAAATCATTTCATCATCTTTCAGACCTTGGGGAAATCCCGAACGATCGAGTCTCTTGCGATGTTCGCAAATCTAACCTAAAATGCCTCGAAGAAACCCATCGTCTCAAGAATCTGCTTCTCTTCAACTGCATGGCGCTCCACCAGGGAGTCCTATTTATTGATAATCATTGGTTCGATAAAATCTGACCGTAAGAACGATTAGAAGCAAGTCTTGCACCCTTCACGCAAAACACCAATTCATTCTCCTCTCTTTCAAGCCAAGTCTTTCGCTCAACGCATCTGATAAGAAAGACAAGTCAATAAAAAGACGCCTGAAAACAAATGAAGAAACTGTCGAGGATGTGAAGATCTCCTGTGGAATTAGAAATACTGAAACTCCAAACTTTCGAGAATTGCTCTGAAATTAGAGCATGGTAAGACACCAAACCAAGGAAATCTCTTCATCTGTATTCGCCCTATTTCCAGTGTGCGGTGGAAGTCTCGATATTGATTACCTTAACGGAGGAAGGAGTCTCAATAGCCAAGAGCCGCGACTGTCTTCAAACAACGCAAATCGAGAATCCAGAAGAGGGTGTAAACTCTTCGGAGAAAGACCCGGAAGACGCCTGAAATGAAGAAGGCAGATGCTGATTAGTATGAGGTCATATGAGTAAGTATTAAGATT
>DSBT01000270.1 GCA_011045915.1 Mesotoga infera | reverse complement strand
TTCATATATGATCTTCGGTTCGCTGAATATTATTACCACTTTCGTAACGGCCATAACCCTTGGACTGGGAATCGACTACGGAATTCACATGATCACGAGATTATCAGACGGAGCTACTAGAGAAAAGAATCCGGTATCTCTTCTGCTTAACTCTTACAAAGCGCTCATAAAGCCTCTATCGGCAAGTATGATCACGACCGCGCTGGTGTTCGCGATTCTTGCAGTTATTAACTCACCGGCCATTAGGGAGCTGGGGATTCTCTCCGCAATCGGTATTGTTGTCTTCTTTATTGTAATGACAGTCTATCTCCCGGCAATTTCGATCAAGACCGTAATGAATCCGGGAAGGAAGGCAAACATCCACCTGCTCGACAGGTTTTTCCTGAGAATCTCGAAGGTAATCTTGAGATTCGGCGTCGTTTTCGGAGGAGTTGTCTTCATGCTTATTCTGATGCTCAGCTATCTTGGTCTGAACAATATAAGAAGCTTTTCCTATACTCCACCTGGATTGATGTCAACCGACTCAGAACAGATTGCAGTCCCCACCCTAATTGAAAGAACCTTCGGGGGAAGCATTATAAACACGGTGCCATTTATACTTCCTGATATAGATTCTTTAAGAAGGGCGCATGAGGAAATCGATCAAAACCCGAACTTCAAGAGCTCCTTCTCAATACTTTCTGTTATCGAAGGAGGAGAGGGAGACTACATAAACCAGATGCAGCAAGTTACCAGAGAAATCGATGCGCTGAGGGACTCTCCGTTAATTGAGGCCGTTTTCAAGAAAGCAAATTACTACGACTTCGTTGTAGAACTCCTTGACAGAGCGGAATCCATTGAAGGGTCGAATGATCTTATCGACCTTGCTACCGAGGTCATACCGGAAAGCTTGAGAGATCAGCTTCTTTACAAGGCTGCCAGTGGTGAGACGTATTTTGTTCTGAATTCCGAACCATCATCGACAATCTATAGAAACAACGTCATAAAGATTATTTACGACAGTCTCAGCCCTGAACTCAGAGCTTCTTTCGGAGGGTATCCCAAAGTCTTCCATTACCTGATGGACCTTGTGAGAATCATCTCTCTTCCGATATGTCTTGTTGCCTTCGTGGCAATCTTTGTCGTCGTTTCTATCGAAAGAAAGTCCATCATAGATGGACTCAAGACATTAGTTTTAATGGTTGGAATTCTTATGTCGATGTTTGGTTTAATGGAATTGATGGGAATTGAGACGACTTTTGTCACTGTAATCTCTGCCCCGCTGATAATCGGAATTGGTGTAGACTCACTTGTTTACGTAATGCATAGTTCCAGGGAGAAGAAGAACACAGAGCTGGCCAGAACCTTCAAATCAATAACCATGTCTTCGGCAACGACCATGTTAACCTTCTTCTCATTCATTTTTGCTAGGGGAAAACTTCTGAGCACATTCGGCATAAGCCTCGGATTTGGGGTTCTTGCCGCACTTGTTGTTGCAACCTTTCTAGTTCCTGTGCTACCATGGAACAGCAAAAAGAAGATCGGAGGTTGAGATATGCCATTACATCTTCTGGTGGCTTACTATGTAGTTGATCATGCATTTGTAA
>DSBT01000269.1 GCA_011045915.1 Mesotoga infera | reverse complement strand
GTGGATATTATTGCATCGTACGGAGCTTCATCTTTGAAGCCAAATCTACCATCGGCGATCACTATCCGCACATTGCTCAGGCAGTATCGTCGCACGTTTTCCGAGGCAATAGATGCAACCGTTCTGGCAGTTTCCACTGAGATCACGCTTCCATTTTTCAACGTTTTTCCAAGCAGACAAGCGCAGAAGCCTGTTCCCGTTCCAAGATCCAGGACCTTGTCTTCTTCGTCAAGTTTCAACTCTTCTATCATGCTAATCAAGAGAGACGGCTGTGTCGATGTGGAGCAAATCTCCCCCGAGCTTGCAAGACTCACTAGAGCTCTGTCGGAGTAAGCCTCATCCGCTACTTCGGGCGAGACGAAATCCCTCCTGTCAAGTTCCATTAAGGCCGACTCCAGTCTTGGGTCGGTCAGATAACCTGTTTTCTTCAGAAAACTCAGAAGCTCTCTCATCGGAAATCCGTCACACTCCTCTAGAAGAAGAGATACCTGATGGCGTTTACGACCACGATTATCAGCAAAATCCATTTCACAAAACCGCTGCCCTTTCTTATCGACAGCTTAGCAGCAAAATAGGCTCCGACAACGTTTCCTGCCGCAAGAACCAGACCGGGAACCCAGTAGATTATCCCATTAAGGATAAAAATTGCCAGAGCAAAAACCGTGTAGATGAAGACGATAAGAATCTTAGTGAAGTTCGTCCTCACTAGATCAAAACCGTACGAAAAGGTAATCGCTCCAATCAGGAAGAAACCAACTCCCGCCTGTAAAAATCCCCCGTAGAAGCCCACACCAAAAAAGATTACAGTCGAGAGGACTCGAGAAGGTCTTGATAAAGCAAGCCGCTTCGGTTTCAGTAACATTAGGAGAACCACGCCCAGGAGAGTTACTGCGATCACTTTCTCCAGCACATCCTTAGCTATTGTAGAGACAAACATAGAACCTATGACTGAACCTATCGTTGCAGACACTATCGCCGGAAGTACAGACTTGTCAAACCTCATACCCCCGGATCGAAATGTCTTTACTCCTATACCGCTTTCAAATATCACACCCAGTCTGTTGGTAGCATTTGCAACAGGCGGCGGCAATCCTATCCACATGAGTACCGGGAGAGTGACCATTGAACCCCCTCCCGCCATAACATTCATAAAACCAGCTGCGGCACCCGCGATATATATAATTACGAACTGTAATACTGTCATTTGTCCTGCATAAACTACATGGAGTTGTTCGAGCCGCCCATATCTATCTTTTTCATCAGCTTTTTCAGAGATGTCAAGAGAGAAATGAACTCGCTTTGAGAAATATTTACCTGGTTGGCAATTTTCAGCGGAATGGCCAGTGCCTTATCCTTAAGTTTTCTTCCTTCATCTGTCAGACCTATCAGCACCTGCCTCTCATCACCCTGAGACCTTTCTCTTGTCAGGAGTCCCTGTTTTTCCATTCTCTTCAGCAAAGGAGTCAGGGTTCCAGAATCGAGAAACAGTCTTTCACCGAGTTCTTTTACGGTAAGCGGCTCCTTCTCCCAGAGAACAAGCATTGCCAAATATTGGGGGTAGGTTATGCCGAACTCCAGAAGCAACGGTCTGTACAGCCTTGTGATACCCCTCGAGCTGGAGTACAAAGCAAAACAAAGCTGATTGTCCAGTCTGAGCAGCTCATCTTCACTTGGAATCGCGACATCCTCTTTCTTACTCACAAAACCGCCTCCTCAATTGC
>DSBT01000268.1 GCA_011045915.1 Mesotoga infera | reverse complement strand
AGGTTCTCCATTATGCTAAACTTATTAATATAGCTAAGGAGGGGTAGTTCTAATGATTACTAGAAAGGAAGGAAGGGCCTTTTTAAGCAACAAGGTCTGGGAGGAGACTGATAGAGAAGCTCACAAGACAGATCAGATGGAGGGAAAACCCCAGCCTCCACTGGAAAAGAGTACAGAGGGATTTGATCTCATAAAGCTCCCCGACCCCAACGCCACTGATCTACTTATGAAGGATTTAAGAGAAGTTATCTTCTCTAGGGAGAGCAGGAGAGTTTACTCGGATGAGAAGATATCACTTGAGTCGCTTTCCTTTCTTCTCTGGTCTTCGCAGGGAGTAAAAGGAGTACTGAAGAACAACTATGCGACGCTGAGAACTGTTCCATCTGCAGGTGCTCGACATCCATTTGAAACATACATCTTCGTTAGATTGGTGAAAGGATTGAAGAAGGGTTTGTATCGCTACGTGGCTCTTTCACATTCTCTGATTCTTCTGAAGGAAGGAGACTTCGCAAACGAAGTCGCCCTTGCCGCTCTAGGTCAGAAGTTTGTTGGCCACTGTGCTGTCACGTTCGTTTGGTCTGTCATTCCGTACAGAACGGAATGGAGATACGATCTGACTTCTTATAAACCGATTCTTCTGGATGCGGGTCACATATGTCAAAATCTATATTTGGCATGCGAAGCGCTTAATCTTGGTACTTGCGCTATCGCTGCCTATGACCAGACCAGAATCGACAAGTTGATTGGTCTTGACGGCGATGATGAGTTCGCTATCTACATGGCTCCAGTCGGGAAACCAAAAAGGTATTGAGATGAGCATTTCCGCATACCAACTGGCACTTCTCGAGAAGATTTACGGGAAGGTTATGGGGAGAGAGAAGAGATATTTTTCGGTCGATGAGCTTATAAGAGAGTGCGGCTCTTATCCTGATGAGCTTAATGAAGCTCTGAGAACTCTTGGTGAAGAGGAACTGATCGAAATCAAACCGTTTAGAATGGGAAGGATTACTCACAAAGGCATAATGGAGGTAGAAGGCAACGGGATACCCGAAAAAGATAAGGCAAGACAGCTGGTTCTCGCCAGAATAAACGAGCTGACCTCAGGTGACCCGGATATATATTTGAATATAGATTCTCTCGCTGGAGAGCTTAATATGATGAGATATGAACTCTTCGATATCCTGAACTTTCTTCAGGGCGAGGGATTGGTGAGGATTCTTTCAAAAATGTCTGTCGCGATTGCAGACAGAGAGTAAGAACAGAAGCCAGATTCCTGGCTTCTGTTTTGGGGATGATGAAAAGGGCGTCTTGCTCTTAAATATAGGAGCCCGATTCACTATCGCTTTACCGGAGTAGCTTGCTTTGCTATTCAGGCTCCTCTTTCCTTCTTTCTTGATCTACATCTGTGTACGGGGATCACATCTATATGAACCATCTATCGCTCTTCGGGATAAATATAGAATCCGTACATTAGAGAAGAATTAGACCTGGATTAGAGTTTTTTAATCTTTGAAGGAAGAGTGATCTTGAAGATCGATCCTTCTCCAGGGGTACTATCCACAGATATGAGGCCTTCATGAGCCTTGACAATTTCCCAGGCGATAGATAAACCTAAACCTGTGCCCCTGGTCTGCGACCTTGCCTTATCAACTCTGTAGAATCTATCGAAAATTCTGTCGATTTCCTCGGACTGTATACCGATGCCGTTATCTTCAACAATTATCTCTATCTGTCCCTGCGAATGATTGCAGCCAGCAGTTATTCGAACACGGCCGCCCATCGGCGTGTATTTTATTGCATTGTCAACAAGATTGAAAAGCGCTCTTGAAAGATGTTTCCGATTACCTGTTATCTCCAGGTCATCCGGGCAGTACTTTGTGATTTCAATATTCTTTTCGTCCGCAAGCACTTTTATCGTCTCAAGTACATCATCGATCATGACGCTTGCAGGAAAGACATCACAATCCCCTTTTGGAAAACTATTCTCGAGCCGGGTAATTACTAGAAGGTCATCGATAATAGAGGTTAACCGAACGATTTCGTTCTCAATCTGGATAAGAGCGTTCACGTACTCATCGGATTCTCTGTCTCTGTGAAGTGTTACATCCACTATGCTTCGAATCGCGGTCAAGGGTGTTCTCAGCTCATGAGCTGCATCTGAAGTAAACTGCCTCTGCTTATTGACCGACTCCTCAAGCCTCGCGAGCATTCCATCAAAGGTACTCGCAAGATGACCGAGTTCATCGTTGGGAAGAGTCAAGTTCAGTCTCCTGTCAAGCTTCTCCAAGCTTATCTCTTCTGCAAGGAGCGTGATCCTCTCGACGGGCTCCAGCGATTTCTTTGCCATGTAGAAGCCTCCTAATACCGCCAGAATGATTATTGTCGGACCAATCAGCATCATCAGTCGAGACAGGCGAAAAAGCGCGACCCTGACACTTGACAGGGACTCACCTACCTGAATCCATCCCCATTGACCTATCTGCAAAGTGAAGATTCTCCACACACCGACAGAGGTCGAGATGCTTGTGAACTGCCTATCAGAAAGCTCAATAGAGGCCTTAAGTATTCCAAAAGGTCCAAATCCCTCGACTATATCCCCGGAACTGTCCATCAGCCTGACAACAAAACCTTCAGCAAGCAGTCTGTTTGTGAGAGACTCCATTTCAACTGTCTTCTTGAATAACGGATAGTTCTGCACTATCTCAATATTTGCCAGGAGCTGTGAAGAGACGATTCTCAGTGATGAATCGGCTTCACTATGAAGCTGTGCGCTTAGAATAATATATATGGAAACGCTGAATGCAAGGAGAATAATTCCAAGAAAGAAAACATACCAAAGAGTGAGCTT
>DSBT01000267.1 GCA_011045915.1 Mesotoga infera | reverse complement strand
GCTGTCTTTAACAACGAACATGAAGTAACGAAAGGAGCGATCAGACATTTCGCATCGCAGAAGAATCCTGAAGATGATATTCGAGAGAGGGCAGAGGAAATTATCTCCTTTCTTAGAGATCGTGAAGTTCAGTTTGATTTCGATGCGATTGCCTGCAGAGGAGGAATTCTTCCCCCTCTTGAAAGCGGCACTTATAGAGTTGACGAGAAGATGGTTGATTTTCTTCTGCATCACTCAGAGGTCGATCACCCCTCCAATCTTGCTGCACCGATAGGATTTCTTCTTTCCGAAGGAAAGATCCCCGTGTTCATAACGGATCCAATTTCAATTGATGAGTTTTGCGAAGAAGCTCGGTTTTCCGGACTTCCCCAATTGCCAAGGATTTCGAGACTACATGCTCTGAACATGAAGGCTGCAGCAAGACAGATTGCCGCTGATCTTGGAAAGAGCGTTGAAAACCTTTACCTGGTAATCGCTCACCTGGGCGGAGGCATTTCTGTAGGGCTGCAACTGAGAGGCAAGATGGTTGACGTTAACAACGCGACCGACGAAGGGCCCTTTAGCCCGACTAGAACCGGAGAACTTCCCGTAGGAGATTTGGCGGAGAAGTGTTTCAGCGGTGAATATACGGAGAAACAGCTTATTGACCGATATTTGAAGTCCGGAGGACTGCGAGCCTATCTGGGCACAGATGACCTGAGAAAGGCGCTAGAAATGGCAGATAGCGATCCAAACGCAGCAATGGTAGTCGATGCGATGGTTTACCAAATTAGCAAAGAAATCGGCGGCATGGTTGCTCTAGGTGGCGGCCAAATCGATGCTATTGTTCTCACGGGAGGCATGGCTTATAACGCTGAGCTTGTTGAGAAAATAAAGAGTTTTGTTGGAAAGTTCGCTCTGGTCGTTATTGAACCTGGTGAGAACGAACTGTTGTCTCTTGCCCTTGGTGCACAGAGAGTTCTTGAAGGGGCAGAAAAGGCAAGAGAGTTTGATGCGGAGGTGGCTTCATGATCTCAAGTCTTTCACAACTAGTCTTCCGCGCCAAGAGCAGCCCGAAGGTGATAGCAATTGCGGCCGCCGACGACCCCACAGTGCTTTCGGCAGCAAAAGAGGCGGCACAAGAAGGAATGGCGTCTTTAATTCTTTTTGGTTCGAAAGGCAAGATAGAGGAAATCACTAGTGAGCTGGATTTTTCAGAGAATCTTTCAATTGTAGACTGTTCCTCGAAGAGCGAATCGATTCAGAAGGCTGTAGAGGCAGTTTCACTTAAGAATGCCGACATTCTGATGAAAGGCGATGTGAAAACGGGAGAACTCCTAAGCGTCTTTCTGAAGGATGAGTATGGTCTCAGGACAGGAAGAACAATGAATCTCGTCACCGCTTTCGAGATCAAGAAGTATCATAAACTGATTCTAGTGGCAGACGCAGGAATGGTAATAGCGCCCGATCTAGGTCAGAAAGCTGACTCAATTATCAATTCGGCTGCGGTCGCAAGGGCTTTGGAAATTGAAAAACCGAAGGTCGCAGTGCTGGCTGCAATCGAGGTTGTGAATTCCAAGATGTCCGCAACAACAGATGCAGCCGTTCTTTCCCAGATGGCAAGAAGAGGCCAGCTGGGAGCTGTTGAAGTTGATGGACCGCTCGCTCTTGATAACGCTATCTCATTAGAAGCTGCGAAGCACAAAGGAATTTCCAGCACGGTAGCTGGCGATGCAGATATACTTATAATGCCCGATATCGAAGCGGGAAACATCTTTTACAAAGCAATGGCGTTTCTCTCCGATTGTCAGCTGGCAAGTGCAGTAGTTGGAGGAAGGGTTCCGATAATACTGACTTCCAGAGCCGATTCGGCAAGTACCAAATTGAAGTCGATAGCCTTGAACGTTCTTCTTTCGGGAGTGATATGATGTCTGTCATACTTGTGATTAATCCTGGATCAACCTCAACAAAACTTGCACTCTTCAAAGACGGTGAAGTGACTGGAGAACATACTATTCGACACTCGCCTCACGAGCTGAGTAAATTCGCTTCACTTTACGAACAGCGCGCGTTTAGAAAAGCATTGATTATCGATTTCCTGGAGTCAGCGGGCCATCCTCTGACAGAGATCGATGCGATCATTGGACGGGGGGGAATGCTAAGACCTCTCGAAAGCGGCACATATACTGTAAACGATGACATGATAGAAGACCTAAGATCCGCAAAGTATGGAGAGCACGCGTCAAATTTGGGAGCGATACTTGCTAAAGAACTATCATTGGAAAGCGGAAAGGAGACACCCGCTTATATTGCAGATCCAGTAGTGGTAGACGAAATGGACCCTGTTGCGAAGCTTTCTGGCCATCCAGACTTCACTCGAAGATCAATCTTTCACGCCCTTAATCAGAAGGCAGTGACAAGAGAGGTAGCCGCAAGATACGGGAAGAAGTATGAAGATATGAACTTTATTGTTGTTCACATGGGTGGAGGGATTTCGATTGGAGCTCACAAAAGAGGCAGAGTAGTCGATGTAAATAACGCTCTCAATGGTGACGGCCCTTTCAGCCCAGAGAGAGCCGGTACACTTCCCATAACAGGCTTGATAAAGCTCTGTTATTCAGGGAAATACTCGAAAAATGAAGTCAAGAAACTGATAAAGGGAAATGGCGGGCTTATGGCTTACACCGGAACAAGTGACTGCCAAAAGATCCAGCAGGCGATAGTTGACGGAGATAAAAATGCGGAGATGGCCTATAAGGCGATGGCGTACCAGATTGTGAAGTGGGCGGGGAGAATGGCAGCTGTTCTCAGCGGGGATGTTGATTCCATAATTATTACTGGTGGTATAGCCCACGACAGCAGATTCATGGTTCCATGGCTCACCGAAAAACTGTCCTTCATTGCTCCCATTAGTGTAGTTCCGGGAGGCAATGAAGAATTGTCACTTGCAATGGCCTGCTCCAGAGTTCTTGAAGGGATCGAGAAGACAAAACAGTATAGGAGAGCAGAATGAACTTTTCGAAGAAGATTCTGATCTTCATGGGAATGTTCGGCAGCGGCAAGACCGAAATAGCTCTCAATGTCACCAGATTGCTTGCGAAGAACGGAGAACTTGTAGCCCTTGCAGACATTGATACTATAAGCCCATATTACAGATCCCGAGACATGAGAGAGTCCTTTGCGGAGTTCGGCATCAAGATCATCGCCCCCAAAGGAAAGCTTTCTCACGCCGATTTGCCGATAATTCCTGCCGAAGTCTTCGGCTATTTTGAGAATCCAGATTTCAGGGTAGTTCTTGACGTTGGAGGAAATGACGACGGAGCAGTCGTTCTTTCTTCACTGAGCTCAAGACTACCAAAAGAGAACTGTGAGACGTACTATGTTCTGAATCCCTTCAGACCGTTCAATGACACCGTTGAAAACGCCGCCCTTCACTTCCTAAGACTCCAGGAAACTTCGAGAATGAAAATCGATTACCTTGTGAATAACTCAAATATCGGTTCTGAGACGACAACAGAAGTGATTCAGAAGGGCGAGGAATTTGTGAAACTAGTATCGGAGCGAGTCTCAATACCAGTAGCATTCACGGCTGTCATGAATGGATTGGAAAATGGAAACGGTATCTTTGATAAACTCGAAATGAAGAAATATATGATGAATCCATGGGAGGTAGAAAATGAGTAGAAACTTCGTGAAAATCGACGAAGAGCGGTGCAAAGGCTGCGGTCTATGTATCAACTTCTGCCCGAAGAAAGTGCTGAGCTTCTCGGACAAGTTCAACAGCAAGGGCTATCGCCCCGCCCAGCAACATGATCCCGACAACTGTATCGGATGCGGCTTCTGCTACATGATGTGTCCTGATACAGCAATAACCGTCTACAAAGAAACGGTAGAGGTATAGGAGGGTGACCATGGCCGAAAAGATGATGGTAAAAGGAAATGAAGCAATGGCAGAAGCTGCTGTTAGGTCTGGCTGCAGACTGTATTTTGGTTATCCCATTACTCCTCAGTCAGAATTCACTGAATATATGGCAAGAAGAATGCCGGAGGTAAACGGCGTCTTTCTTCAGTCAGAGAGCGAGGTGGCCGCGGTTAACATGGTCTACGGAGCCGCGTGCACAGGTCACAGAGTGATGACTTCGACATCTAGTCCCGGCTTCAGCCTAATGCAAGAAGGAGTCTCATACATTGCGGGAGCAAGGCTTCCTACGGTGTTCGTAAACGTAGTCAGAGGCGGGCCTGGACTTGGAGATATCCAGCCTGCGCAGAGCGATTATTTCCAGTCGACCAAAGGCGGAGGTCATGGAGACTATCACTTGATAGTCTTAGCTCCAGGAAGTATTCAGGAAGCGGTCGATCTAATGGAAAGCGCCTTCAATCTGGCAGATACTTATAGAGTGCCGGTGATGATGCTTGCGGACGGAATGCTTGGACAGATGATGGAACCCGTTGTCTTTCCTGATTTCGTTGAACTCGAGGGGATCAATGATCACTCGGACTGGGGCCTGAGAGGAATGGAGGGTCGTGAACCTCACAAAGTAACTTCTTTCGACATCGATCCGGTAAAGCTTGAAGAGATGAATATCGTTGTACACAAAAGCTATGAAGAGATAAAGGCAAATGAAGTCCGATTTGAGACGAGTGACCTTGAAGATGCTGAGTATGTTCTTGTTGGATACGGAACGATGGGCAGAATTCTTGGCAGCGTAGTGAAAACGGCAAGGAAGCAGGGAATTAGAGTTGGACTGTTTAGACCTATATCCCTGTGGCCATTTCCATATTCTGAACTGAAGACCGCCACAAAGGGAAAAAAGTTCTGCCTTGATGTGGAAATGTCGACCGGCCAGATGGTGGAAGATGTCCGCCTCTCAGTCGAAGGAGCGTTACCAATTCATTTCTACGGAAGAACCGGAGGAATGGTTCCAACACCAGACGAAGTCTTAAAAGAACTCGTCAGACTTATAGGATGAGGTGATTAAATGGCACAGGCAACTTACAGGAGACCTAAATCACTTGCAGAAAATGAATTCTCATACTGTCCAGGCTGTCATCATGGAATTATTCATAGACTTGTGGCAGAAGTAATAGATGAACTGGAGATTCAGGGTAAGACACTAATGGTAGCTCCAGTAGGATGCTCGGTCTTCGCGTATGAATTCTTTGACGTGGACGGAACCGTTGCTCCTCATGGTAGGGCGCCGGCAGTCGCCACGGGAATGAAGAGAGCAATGCCGGACAGGATAGTATTCACATATCAAGGCGACGGTGATCTTGCCGCCATTGGAACTGCCGAGATCATTCACGCTGCAAACAGAGGCGAGAAGATCACCACGATCTTCGTCAACAACGCGATCTACGGTATGACAGGCGGCCAGATGGCACCGACCACCCTGCTCGGAATGAAAACCACTACTTCTCCGTATGGAAGAAAGGCAGAGACGGAAGGTTTCCCGATTCATGTTTCAGAATTGCTTAAGGAAACCGCTGGAATTGTCTATCTGGAACGAGTGGCTGTGAGCTCTCCTCAGGAAGTGAGGAAAGCAAAGGCTTCAATAAAGAAAGCCTTTGTCGCACAGCAAAAAGGGCTGGGCTTTTCAATGGTCGAGGTTCTTTCGACTTGCCCGACAAACTGGGGGCTCAACCCAGTGGAGTCAATCAACTGGCTAAATGAAAACATGAAGAAAGAGTATCCCATCGGGGTATTTGTCGACAAGGTCGGTGATATCAAATGAGTGAGCATCTCTTAGTAGTTGCGGGATTTGGTGGACAGGGAGTTATGTTGATCGGACAGATTCTGGCAACGGCTGGAATGTTTGACAACCAGCACACTACCTGGCTTCCCTCATACGGCCCGGAGATGCGGGGAGGAACTGCCAACTGCACAGTAGTCGTGAGCGATGAAATCATTGGGTCACCAATTACAAACGCTCCGAACGAGCTGATTGTAATGAACATTCCATCTCTGATAAAATTCGAGAAAGAAATTCAGCCGGGTGGAGTGATGGTGATAAACACTTCTGTTGTTGACAGAAAAACCAATAGAAATGATATTTCCGTTGTCGAGATCGATGCAAATTCGATTGCAGAGAAGCTGGGGAATCTCAAGGTTGCCAATATGGTGGTTTTGGGAGCATATCTCGAGAAGACTGGCACGGTGACCATGGAAGGAGTGCGCAAGGCTCTGGAGAAGAAGTTGACCGGTCGAAAAGCAGCTCTACTGGATTTGAACATTCAGGCAGTCGAAGAAGGTATGAAATCAGTGAGGTAACCCAGAAGAGATCGAGGCGCGCCCGATGCGCGCCGCTTTTGACTGTTCTAAATTAATTGATATACATATCGATTAGCTTGCAGACCCAAGAAGTATTTTATCTTTCAAAGAGAATTTGCGGAGGATTGCAATGGAACTTGTGAATTTCTGGCCTGCGTTATTTCTAACAATCTTTGCCGGCCTATCTACTGGTGTAGGGAGTGTTCTGGCCATACTTACAAAGAAGACCAACACCAGATTCCTTTCAGTCTCCCTGGGCTTTTCTGCCGGTATAATGATATATGTTTCCTTTGTGGAGATCTTTGTCAAGAGCAGAGAATCACTCCAAGAGGCGATTGGAAATGGTCTCAGTGACTGGATCAATGTAATTGCTTTCTTTGGAGGCATAGGTCTGATTGCGCTGATCGACTTTCTCGTGCCTTCTGCAGAAAACCCTCATGAAATGAGAGACGTAGATGAAATGCAGCAGATGAACAGAAGTCTGATGAGAATGGGCATCTTCACTGCATTTGCTATTGCAGTTCATAACTTTCCTGAAGGACTTGCCACATTTTTGGCGGCGATGAAGGATCCTTCACTTGGTATTCCAATAGCAGTCGCAATTGCAATTCATAACATTCCTGAAGGTATAGCTGTGGCAGTTCCGATTTATCAAGCAACCGGAAGCAGAAAGAAGGCATTCGTTTATTCTTTCCTTTCCGGTCTTGCAGAACCGGCCGGAGCATTAATTGGATTCGCCTTAATCAACACTCTCTTCAACGAAATGGCTTTTGGAGTTGTATTTGCCGGTGTCGCCGGTATCATGGTTTACATATCCCTGGATGAGCTTCTACCTTCAGCAGAGAAGTATGGAAAGCACCATCTCTCAATTTCGGGTTTGATTGCGGGAATGGCATTGATGGCAGTCAGTCTGCTGATACTCTAGTTTTGCGCGAAACCACCGGACATGGTTCCATATCTGAGAGTGGAGCCCGTTGAACGCTGTATAATGACTTTGGTATGGGTTCCGCAGGTGATACAATAATTCCGTTGATTAGGTTCTCTGGAGGTGCGCCATTATGAAATGGATAGACAAGGTGGAGGTTTGCCGAAGCACTGCTTGCGACCTTCTTCACGGCCTTTTCAGGCTGAATAACAACGACCGATTTCTCGAATATCTCAAATCCTCGCTCCATAAGGAGGATTTTGAGCAAGATAGGGATATTCAGAACTGGATTAACGAGACAAGAAGTATTCTCACCTCTGACATTGTTCAGAAACTCGAGGAGTTTTTTGATTGGGAGACCTTCTTCGGAATGTGCCTTCTTCCGGATATAACGCACAGCAATATCGAAAATGCAAAGCAATTGATTGAGCATATAAAGGATATGCCGGAAAGAGTTCTCATGATTCATTTTATATACTCCGGCTATGGACCCCGCAAGGGGACTATCGATATGAATACCTTTGAAAAGATTATGAACGACGATAAGGAATTGCTGCTCTTTGTCTCGAGCGATATGTCTTTCTCGACAGAACGAAAGGCAATTCTCTTTGAAATGCTATCAGACCCATCAAGAACTAAGGAGGACTTTCTCTATCTTCTCGAGTGGTTCTATGAAAATGCTTTTTCAGCTCTCGAACCCAGAATCGGGAAGCTTCTATTGAGAACGGTGAGTGAGTTGAAGAAGGAAATTGAACAGTCTGGCGAAAGATTTCTAATGCTGTTGATAAAAAACATAGACTACACTCGCTACGAAGAGCTCAAGAGAACCGTTATATGTCCCAGCTACTTCTCTGAATTTCTGGTCTCAAACGCATCGATTCCTTTCGTCAATGAAGACATGTACACGGTGGGATTTCGCTTCAAAGAAGTAATGTCAGTTTCTAAGGATAAGCTGGAGCTGACCGCTGACACTTTTGAGGCCTTGGCTCATGAGAAGAGACTTGCAATTATAAAACACCTTTCTGCCGGAAAATCCTCGGGAAATGAACTTGGCAGGGCGCTGAACCTTCAAATTACGAGATTGACGAACACACAGCGATTCTTCGAAAAGCGGGAATGGTTCGAGTAGAGAGGATGAATCAAATGCTGAGTTTTTCTCTTGACAAAGGAGCCGTGCGCCGCGAGGTCGTAAAGGCACTTGAAGATCTTTTGAAAGATGTGGAAAGCTAGTATCGTTCTTCCAATTTACGATAGACAATCTCAATTTCAAGAAGACGCAGTTTCTTGAAAGTTTTCTCGTCCTTCTTGTTCTTAAGCAATTGAAGGGCGACTTTCGCGCCAATTGAAGCCAAGCTTCCTAGAGTCTTCCCGGTAGTATACCACTGCTTGAGGGGAGTTTCCTTGAGAATTATCTCAACAGGAGTTACGGCCTCCTCCTTCATTACAACACTATGGGGCTTGACACTCTTCTTCTGATTCTCAAGATTCATCTCCAAATTCTCGCATGTCTTCTTGATGCTGCTAAGCGAAACCAAACTTTCTACAGAATACTCCGATGCCCTTCGAAATGGAAGTGAGCTATCGAAAACTTCAAGAGCTCCTTTCAGATTGTTCTCCTCGCCGATGTAATCTCTCTTCTTCAGGCCGGAATCTGAAAAAAGACTAATAGCCTGCTTTCTAACTTGAATTCCTCGCTCGTTGCTCATATATCTAACGTATCCTTGTCGGTTTCCGTCATCACTTTTGTCACTTCAAACTTCAGATCTTCATCTATGAGAGAGAATATATAGCCGTATACATAGTTGAAATATTGCATTGTCGGACCATCGAAGTAAGAGGTATTCAGTGAACCGATCTTTTCCTTGAGAATCATAGGAAGAGAGCTTCCGCTTCTGGACAGTTCTTTCTCGTTTTCAGAAAACTCGTCGAGCAGCTTCTTTAGTCTCTCAATTGCCTCTCTATTGTATCTCGCGTATCTTGAGCTTCTAAGGGATTCTACCTTTTCCTCGGCCACCATATAGAACCCATTCTTCACATCTCGATATCTCTCGTTCTGTGTCTCATCCAGCAAGGAGAGATCGAGTCCTGTCTCCAATCTTGCTGCATTGTTCATCGAGTCTCTTATCGCCATCTCATCGTTAGAAGCCTTGATTCCTTCCAGTATGCTCTCAAGCTCCTTCAAAATCTCTTCATTACGTTCATTCTGCCTTTGCTTGAGATCGAGATCCCTTTGCTTTCTCAGAGAGAAGAACTCTTCCTGCGCCTGGACAAGTCTTTTCGAATATTCGGTAACGAGCGGTATTGAATTTGCGTTGGAAGCTGCTCCAAAATCCTTAAGAAGTCTTTCCCCGTTGAGAAAGATCTCCTCCACCTCTTCCTCGGTCCTTGCATTTTTCAGATCGGCGAAAACTTTGTCCATTGCAAGTCTGAAGAATTCCATATTGTCTGGAAACTTACTGGAAGCCGCGCTGAGAACGAGCCTGCTCTCAAACTCCTGATTTCTCTGCTGCAGTTCTTTCAAGCGCCGCATAAACTCCTCAGGACCCGGTTCTTTTCTAAACTTAAATTCGTATGGCCCCAGAAATATGCCTCCTTCTCTCAGAATAAGCCTGTATGCAAGATAACCGAGCAAAACTGCAACTACAATAAGTAAAACAAGCATAGGAATCCCTCCACAAAAGCTTCTTCAAATAGGATAATACCATTTTTTGG
>DSBT01000266.1 GCA_011045915.1 Mesotoga infera | reverse complement strand
TAATTTAGAAACACTTGAAGGCACTGGCCCGCGCGTAACGCACGGGCCGGTCGCTTCTGATACCAAGTTGGATCCCAGACGAGACATGTCATTGGTCTTCTTTAGCTTTCCTGGCATTCTCTGCTGCTCTTTGAAGAAGAGAAAGCAGTTGACGTTTCTCATCATTTGAGAAGCCTTCTGTTAGGAGTCCCTCAAGGCTTTTTCCCAGCATTCTCAGGTCTTCACCAAGCATCTTCCCGCTTTCTGTGAGGTGAAGCCTGTAACTCCTGCTGTCTAATGGGTCGGGTTCCCTCCTTATATAGCCTTTTCTGGTAAGTTTCTTCATGGCTTTAGCAGTAGTTCCCTTATCGACACTTAGAATTTCGCTGAGCTCATTCTGGGTTATTCCGTCTCTGGACATCAGCACTCTCACAAAGAAGAAGTGGCCGCTTCCCAGCCCAAATCTCTGCATTTCCCGGCTGAAATAAACGTTTGCACTGCGCGAAATGCGATATATCCAGCGGCCAATGTACTCTTCTCTATTGAAGGCTGGATCACGCGACATCCGTTGTGCCTGCCTCAACACTGAGCTCACTTGATCGGAATATCTTCAGTTCTCTAAGGTAGAAAACCAGCGATATTGCGAAAGCGATCAAATCGGCAAGTGGAAAGGACATCCAGATGCCATTAATCCCCAGAAAGCGAGGAATCACTAGAATCAAAGGGATAAGAATGATAATCTGTCTAAGGAGGGATAAGAAAAGTGCGGGTATGGCCTTGCCGAGTGCCTGGAACATTCCGGACGCAATAACCTGAATCCCGATCGTAGGAATGGCAAGGACCACAATTCTGAGAGCAAAGATCGTGGGTTCAATAAGCTCGATTTCATCAGTGAAAATCGATATGAGTTGTCTTGCAAAGAAGAACATTATGATTGTCGAGAAAAGGGCGATCAACGTGGTAACTGCGGAGGCCAGTTTGACAGACTCTCTTGCTCGCCTCATTTTTTTGGCGCCGTAGTTGTATCCTACAATTGGAAGAAATCCCTGATTCACGCCGAACATTGGCATAATGAAAACCATTAGAAGTCTGTTGATTACCCCAAACACCGCAACGGCAATATCCCCGCCGTAAAATACTAGCGAATTGTTGAGAACCACAGCGAGAAGGCTGCCTGCCACCTGTCTTGAAAATGCAGAAAGACCCACGGAGACTGTTTCCTTCAGGATTCTCCACTCTGGAAGCAAAGAAGCCAGAGAGACTCTCAACAGACTCTTTCCGCTGGTGAAATAAAAGAGAATATAGACCGAGGTAATCGCCTGAGACAAAACGGTTGCCAGCGCCGCGCCTCTTATGCCCATGTTGAGAGTGAAAATGAAAATGAGATCAAGAACTATGTTAAGAACAGCAGAGATCAACATTGCAGCCATTGCTATCTTTGGTTTTCCTTCTGCCCTAATAACATGGCTCATAGCCATTCCAAAAGAAAAGAAAGCGCTTCCGAGAAGTATTATGCCCAGGTATTCTCTCGCATACGGAATGATGGTTTCACTCGCTCCGAGCATTATGAGCAACTGATCTATAAAAAAGTATCCCAGCAGAGTCATCGCCAATCCGAAGGCGATCGAGAAAGCCATTACGTTTCCAGCGGCGCGCCTTGCCTTTTCGTGATTCTTTTCACCCAGCGCCCTGGATATAACTGAAGCGCCGCCGATTCCGAACATCTGAGCAAATGCCATAACGAATATTTGAACAGGGAAGGAAATAGATATGCCCGCTATGCCCATCGACCCGACGCCTCTTCCGACGAAAATTGTGTCGACGAAGTTGTACATTGCCTGAACGAGCATGCCGATAGTCGCAGGCAAAGAGAGACTGAGAAGAAGCCTTCCTATCTTCTCCTCCCCAAGCATCTTATGTATGTCTCTTTCCATAACTCACCTCTAGGATAGTTGCATATTCAACTATTATAATTCATAGTAGTATCGAATGCTTTCTCTCACTTTCGCGCCGGTAGTTTTGATTCTATAAGAAGGGAATTGGCAATCGTTGTCCGTCAACGGGCCGCCGTCCTCGAGATGGGACGGTTGCAAGTTGTCAGTTCCAAGCTGCATAAGAACCGCTGTGCGCTTAAGGGCGGAGAACCCGCTCATCGCTTTGAAATACGGTTGACCGTTCACCGAAAGAACCAAGCCCAGATTCTGACCAAATTGTCGGGACGAATGATGCTTTTCGAATTGCTTCCCAGCGAAGCGGGCATTGCGACCTGGCGTG
>DSBT01000265.1 GCA_011045915.1 Mesotoga infera | reverse complement strand
GCAGTTGAGCTAACGGTAGAAGGCAAACGCTTTCTTGCAAGGACTGAAATGATGGGCAATGCTTACGACGCTTTCAAAGCACTCAAAATAAGACCCCCGGATCTACTCAAAGAGATTGCATAACAGACCACTGTGGTGGTACGTCTGTTTTTCTTTTCATTTTTCCCCTTGTTTAGCTGCTTTCAGATTCTTTGCTGTCAAAGTTGAGAATGAGTACAATGAGACATCCTGCAAAACACTTATTAGATAAGTTTTCGGATGAGGGCTAATAATGTCATTCATTCAATGAGAAAGCGATTTTTGAATCTGCAAAACTACAAAAGCTGAAGGCACGAACTTGGGAGATTTCACGGAACTCCAAGATACTTCATTAAACACAATGCTCTTGCGCAAATCACCTGACGAAGCCAGAGATTCGGATTGACACGGTAGCACATTCTAAAAAAGTACTCTTAGTATTTCCACATGGAAAGGAAAGAACATCTGCTATAATTAGAACAAACGGCAATATGTTTATAAATTGCCAGTTGTTCTAAAAGTGAGTTGATCGATTTGAAAGACGAGACCTGGTCCTCAAAGAGTAGTGGTAAGAGAATAAGTTCAGAGCTTAAAGATAGGGACTCCTTTACTACCGGTGAGCTCAAGCCATATCTCACTCTTCCCGGAGAAGAGATAAGCCCGGTTACTATCCGCACCAGGCTGAATGCTCTGAAAAGGAGCGGAGTCATAACTCCGGTCGGGAGGGGTCTGTACACTCTCAAAAAGCTGTACGATTATACGCCAGAGATAGACCAAATTCTTGGAAAGGTATATCTTGAGCTAAGCAAACGGCTGCCGCTGACAAGAATATGCGTCTGGAGGCCTTCCTGGCTGAACGAGTTCGCACTTCACATAGTCTCTATGCAGACAATAGTTGTTGAATCGGAAAGAGAAACTGAAAGGGCCGTCTTTGAAGTGCTGCAGGAATCGTTGGAGAAGAACTCCTCTCTTACCGGAACTTTGCTACTCCTAAATCCCTCTGCCGAAGATATCGATCTGTATGTTTCAGGTCAATCTCCCACAATAGTTGTCGGAAGACTCATCACCGAAGCACCGGTAGGAGAGAGTGATGGAGTCGTCGTACCGAGGCTCGAAAAAATGCTTGTGGATCTGTTCTCAGGGGGGCCCGTTCTTGAGCCTTTCGGTGGTGCCGAAATGGACAGAGTTTTCAGAAATGCCTTCAATACATACGCTCTGAACGTAAATACCATCATAAGATATGCCACAAGGAGAGGTAAAAGACAGGAAATGTCTGACTACCTTACCTCAAAGAAGCTGACAGGTCACGGGGAGGTATTGGATGATCTCCGATAGTTGTTTGACCAGAGAGTATCTTGAGGCTAAACGAGTTGAGCTGGGTTGTGACCAGATACTGCTAGAAAAGACGATCAAGGCTCTTCAGCTTCTCGAGTTGCTGATAATCAACGGTGTGGATCTAACGTTCAAAGGAGGAACTTCTCTAATCCTGCTTCTGGATAGAGTTCAACGCCTATCCATTGACATAGATATCATTGTTGAGCCTAGAACTAACCTGAGTGCTGCTTTCAGCAAAGTTATTTCGACCGGCAGATTCTCAAGCTATGAAGAGGACATAAGAAAGACCGTCTTCCCGGTAAGGCATTTCAAGTTCTACTATGACTCGGTCAATCCCAGTCAGAAGAACGCATATATTCTAATTGACGCCCTGTATGAGAAGCCTCTACACACTGAGTTAGTTCAGACACCGATCAGGAGTTATGTTTTACACACCGAAAATCCAGTAACGACGGTTACAACACCTTCTATTGATGCGATTCTTGGAGACAAGCTCACGGCCTTCGCACCCAACACTACGGGGATTCCTTATGATGCGAGAAAGGGAATGGAAATCTGCAAACAGCTTTATGACATCGCCACTCTCTTTGATTACCACAAAAACACTAGAACTGTAAGGGATACGTTTAAGAGAATCGCCTTAACTGAGGCTCATTACCGCGGAATGCAGTCTCTAGCTCCAGAGGATATTCTGAAGGACGTATTTGAGACGGCACTCCTTATTGGCGCCAGGGGAAAGAGAGAGCCAGATCATTACAGAGAACTGGATTCAGGAAGATCGAGTCTGTCGTCACATATTCTTGGTTTCAACTACAAACAGACAAAATTCTTTTCCGATGCCGCTAAAGTGGCTTATCTGGCAGCTTGTTTGCTCGGGGAAAGTGATGCACTGTTCAGGTGGTCCAGAGACGAGCTCTTCGTAAGGATTACCGATGAGTCATTTACATTTCTAAACAAATTATCCACGGTGAGTCCTGAGGCCTACGCATACTTCAGCAAAGCTATAGAGCAGATCGGTACTTCTACCAGATAATGAGTGTCACCGTGATTTTATTGAGGTTGGTGCAAAACGGGTGCGCCAATAGCAACCTGTCCTCTAGGAATGGCAGTTTCCGCTATTGCTGTAACGGCTTTACCACCAATCAGTTGAGTGACCCGTAGCTATTGAAATATTGAGCCTGATACTTTGATCGAAAGCAGGAGATCATATGTTCTTGTGTTAGACTCAATATACACATAGTGTGTATAAGGTGGTGATCGCATGAAAGATATCCAGGAAACGAAAGAGAGACACAATATCATGATGACTCCTTCTTCATGGAAGGTTCTGAAAGAGCTAGGTCGTGTACAGGGCAAAAGCGCCAGTGAAATAATCGAGACGGCTCTATGGAATCTCATAAAGACAAAAGGCTACAACTCTCTGTACTTCAAGATAATGGCTACTAGCGAGTCTTGCGACCCGGAAGAGAATGAAGAGCTAACAAGAATACTCGATCAGATGACGGAAGAGGATCTGGAAATCGTCGATAGCTATGAGTTACCGGATTAGCTTCACGAGATCGAGCAAGAGGCAACATGAAAAGCTCGATACCGCGGTCAAGAATAGAATAGACAAAAGCTTCCGACAGCTTGTAGATTACTACGACGGAAAAACTAGCAAGGAACCGGACGTTAAAAGTCTTTCGGGCAAATACAACGGAATACTTCGATTGAGGGTCGGCGATTACAGGATCATTTTCCAGGTCCGGGGAGATGAGTTTTTAATTCTTGGGTTCAGATAGTTAAACGCGGAGACGCGCATAGATAACATCAAGCTCATTTGAGAAATGATTGAGAATTAACCGGTGAGATTTAACGGGTCAGACTCCCGACTCTTACAAGAACTGAAGCCCTTATTGTGTCATTATTCGAACAATCGGCAATGTGTTTATAAATTGCCAGTTGTTCTATAGGCGAGTTGATTAGTTTGAAGGACTAGGATTTTGGTGAACATTTGCAGAAATGCTGTGTCGAAATGATAGAATAAATTATAAAGGCACTAGAAAGAAGGGAGAATTATGGCAACAAGAACATTCGAGAAAGAGATTTATATCGACCAAAAAGCCGCGGAGAATATGGTTAAAGCAATGAAAGCTGCAAAGAAGCGGCCCGAGGAAGAGTATATAGACGTTAAAGCCTCCATTGAGAGGAGTGTATCTTTATTACCAAAAACATTACGCCGCTAAAGGCCCTGCTAGACAAGTACGATGAGAGTGAAGTGAGGGAGGTTTTATCCCTCTTTTTTTTTGCTTGAAAAACAGCGACGTCGAAACGTGTTTGAGAGAAAAAGCGATTACATTCGAGAAGGCTTAAAGAGCCCGGACCTATTTGATACTGGATGAAGAAGCCTTGATTAATGGGAAGACAAATATCATCGCTTATTTCACGGTATCGACGAAAGCACTCAACCTTAGAGAGGGAATCAGCAAGAATGTTAGAAAACACCTTGATGACCTGGGGAACAAGCGGAGTTCTACCTTCGTTGTTTACCTCATTGGCCAGCTTGGAAAGAACGATGCTCATCGCTCGGAGATAGATGGGAATGAACTTGTCGCCCGGGCAATAGCTACCATCAGAGAGGCCTATGAGATAGTTGGAGGTCGGTGTATTCTCATCGAGTGTGAACCGATTCCAGGTCTCAGAAAGCTTTACGAAGACAATGGCTTCGCTTTTCTTCAAGAGTCACTTGACAACGACTCATTGATTCAGTTAATACGTTTTATTGACGCCTGATAGTAGGTAGCTTCACGCCTTCCCGGCCAATGGTGTAGTGATTTGCGGCTAGCCTCAGTTCTTCACACAGAAGACTGCTAGATCCTTCGAGACCTTCACTATATTAGGGCTTCCTGAAAAACT
>DSBT01000264.1 GCA_011045915.1 Mesotoga infera | reverse complement strand
TCTTGATGGAGTCCACGGCTTTGCAAAAGGCCGGAGAGTACCTGCCGCTCAAAATGAAAAGGACAGTGTGTGAGCTCAATGTTATATCCAACAAAGACCTTCTTCCGCGAAGCCATTGAATGACATAGACTTACAAGATATATCAGTGCCAAAGTTCCTAACGGAAGTACTATTCACTTGTTTTCGGATTCTGCCCATAGTATGCGTCTTTCCCGTGCTTTCGGAAATAGTGTTTGTCCATTATGTGTTTTGGAAGGATGCTTGTTTCCGGGTTTATAAGTAGTGAAAGACATGCGGTCTTGGCTATCTCTTCAAGAATTATGCCGTTCTTTACTGCGTCCAGCACGTCCTTCCCCCATGTGAAGGGTGCATGACCGGCAACTAAGACGCCCGGGGTTCCGAGGTAATCTCTCTCTGAAAATGCTTCTTCGATTACCCTACCTGTGTTCAACTCGTAATCAATCTCTGTCTCTTCCGCGTTCAGCAATCTCGTACAAGGTACTTCATTGTAGAAGTGATCGGCGTGAGTCGTCCCAAAGCAGGGGATGCTCTTTCCTGCCTGCGCCCACGAAGTTGCCCAGGTTGAGTGGGTATGGACCACACCGCCGATTTCGCCGAAGCATCTGTAAAGAAAGACGTGAGTTGGAGTGTCGGAAGAAGGCCTTAACTCTCCTTCTATCACTCTTCCTTCAAGGTCTACAACAACCATATTGTCGGGGGAAAGATAGGAATAGTCCACCCCGCTGGGCTTAATAACTACGAGACGCTCCTTTCTGGCGATACCGCTTGCGTTTCCCCAGGTGAGTTTTACCAGTCCGGATTCAATGAGCGCGACATTCGCTCTGTAGACTTCCTCTTTTAGTTCACGTAGCATAGGCTTCTCCCTACCAAGAAATTTGTTTACACTTTCAGCGATTTTAACCTGCAAATCACAACTTTTTCAATTTGTAGTATACCTCGTTGTATCTAAGCTCCTTCTTGAACTCCGTGATATCCGTCTTGTCGTCAATTACTACTATCTCAATTCCAAACATGTCACTAAGGTCTTCAAGCTGTTCGGCAGTAACGGTGTAGCTCATACTTGAGTGATGCGCCCCACCGGCAAGTATCCAGGCGGTCGCTGCTGTCGCCAGATCTGGCTTTGGAACCCATAACGCCCTTGCAACAGGGAGTTTCGGCATGTCCTCGTCCTGCTTCACTACTTCAAGTTCATTGACTATCATCCTGAATCTGTCTCCAAACTCGACTATACAGGCCTGGACTGCAGGGCCTTCCTTAGCATTGAATACCAGTCTCGCTGGAGGTTCTTTCCCTCCAATTGAAAGGGGATGTACTTCAAGAGAAGGTGTGCCGTCCGCTATGGATTCACAAACTTCTAGCATGTGAGATCCCAGTTCCTTTATGTTCCCCGGTTCGAAATGATAAATGTAGTCTTCGATGAAGGAGGTTCCAATATCGATGCCTTCGGCCATCACTTTCATAATTCTTACAAGGGCCGCGGACTTCCAGTCACCTTCACCCCCGAATCCGTAACCATCTCTCATAAGTCTCTGTACAGCAATTCCTGGAAGCTGTCTCATCCCGTGGAGGTCCTGAAAAGTGGTTGTGAATGCTTTGAATCCACCATCTTCCAGAAACCTGCGAAGTGCAATTTCGATTCTAGCGGCTTCCCTTATAGATGCCTGAAAGACTTCTTCAGAGACTGTTGATTTCTTGATAGGGTATTCCTCCTGGTACCTATTCACGAGTTCCTCAGCTTCGCTTCTCTTGACCTGTTTGAAGTACCCCTCGATGTAGTCGCCAACAGCGAAACCATGAACTTCATAACCAAAATCAATCTGAGCGTCGACCTTGTTCCCCTCAGTAACTGCAACATCTCTCATGTTGTCGCCAAGCCTTGCGACCTTGAGTGAATGAGCTTCATTCCAACCCAGCGCTGCCCTAATGAAGTCTTCCAGCTTTGATATGACCTTAGAGTCGCTCCAGTGTCCTGCGATGACTTTGCGCTTGAGTTCAAGCCTTGCAGAGATGAAACCAAACTCCCTTCCTCCGTGAGCGGACTGGTTTGTGTTCATGTAGTCCATATCGATGGTATTCCAGGGTATCTTCTGCTCGAACTGAGTATGGAAGTGAAGGAAAGGCTTTTCAAGTGATTTCAGTCCGGCAATCCACATCTTCGCGGGTGAAAACGTGTGCATCCAGGCTATCAAACCTATGCAAATTTTGCTGGAATTAGCTTCATCAATTATTCTCTTTATCTGATTTGCGTCCTTCAAAACCGGTTTCCAGGCAATCTTTATAGGAGCGGAAATTGCACCGTCAAGTGCATCGACCAGTTTCTTTGAATTCTCTTCAACTTTTTTCAAGACTTCCTTTCCATAAAGCTCCTGACTTCCCGTTATAAACCACACCTCAAGGTCTCTAGTAATAGTAATCAGTCCTCCTTTTTGAAATACAAATATTCATCCAGAGAGTTTTGATCTCAGTTAAGGTTCCAGGTTTTAGACTTGGAATGATTTATAGCTTATGCTCTTTCTGTTTGCCGATCCTATCGGTCACAGGAGAGCTGTTGAATGATCAGGATCTCCGTGTGTATCTCACTTTGACCATGAATATCTCTCGCCGCTTCCAGTCAAAAACAGATTGTCTGACCCCAAAGATCATAGGGCGCCGTTTTACCGGCTGCTCCCTGCCGGAAGTGATTCCTCGCAGTCCAAATCTCTCCCGTCGCTTCGCTGATTCTTCACCATCACAGTCAGTTCTTAATTCTGTGTCTCAGGCCATGTAGCGTGAATCATTTCCTGGAGCTCTTGATCTTGTGCCCCCTCTTTGTGGGTGAAGACAAATCGAGGACTTTATGAAACCGACAGGATTACATACCAGTCACGACTGAACCATTGACATACTCTCTTGAAATAGTCTGGAAGACAAAAGTACCTTGACCAGTCAGCTAAAGCAGACGATCAGCGTTCTGATCGAGGCTGGCGCATAGGTGTGGGCTGAAGTTACGATTAGACCAGGGACCTGCCGTAGATGCATCAACCGAAAATACATCGTAAGAGGATTCTCGACTGGCGACCTCTCTTTCTGGCCCTTACTCCTTTCCCATTCCTAGTGCATCTTCCACATTATCTCCTTCGTTTTTTCGTAGAGTTCGCGGAAAATCAAGTACTGTTTCTCGTAAACCCTCTGGTTTTCGGAATTTGGACTTATAGGATCTCGAAACTTCACCCACTCCTTTATCCTTTCCGGCTTGTCTATCAATCCGACACCAAGTCCTGCTAGGAAGGCATCGCCAAATGGCGCCTCAACTAGACTGGATACCCGTCTCATTTTGTAACCGGTTATATCTGCAAAAATTCTGTTCCAGGCTGTTGATTTCGCAACTCCGCCAACTATCCAGCATTCGTCGTCGAGCTTAAGTCCTGCCTTAATCCCGTTTTCAATATTATGTCTGAGAGCGTATGCAGCACCTTCCATAAGTGCCTTGTACATATGGGCTCTTGTGTGAACGAGAGTGACTCCAAAGAATACACCCTTCGCAAAGGGATCCCAGATTGGCGACCTTTCACCCATGAAATATGGAAGAACTACGATTCCATCGCTTCCGGCAGGAATACTTTCAACTTCCATGTCGAGGAGCTGATATGGCGACCTGCCTGTCCTTTGTCCAACAGACTCTTCGCTGTCGGCAAACTCTTCCTTGAACCACTTGGCAAGGGCTCCAGTAGTTGCCGAGCCTCCAAAAGAGTAGATTCTTTCAGTATCGTTCACCACATATGGGAAGCTCACCAAACCAAACGGCAGATCCTTGCCGTCATGTACGGTACCCCAGCAGGTAGAAGTTCCGACCATTGCAACGTGTTCGCCTTCTTCAAGCGCTCCGGCCGAAAGCTGAGCTACCGGGGCATCTATCCCTCCTGAGACCACAGGAGTTCCTTCGAGCAGGCCGCAAAGCTTTGAGCTTTCGGCAGTTACTCTGCCGACGATATCACTCGACTTGACGATTCTTTCAGGAAGGTATTCAATGGGTATACCAAGGGCCTCACACATCTCCTTCGACCAGGTCAGCTTTCTTATGTCGAATACTCCGCCAACATTACCTGCCGAGGAGTAATCAATCGCGTTTTCACCTGTAAGCTGATAAACCATGTAATCCTTCGGTGTCACGAATTGATATATCTTTTTCCAGATATCCGGCCTGTTGTCTCTGAGCCACATTATCTTGGTGAATCCATAATAGGAATCCACATAGTTTCCTGTGATCGAAAAGATCTTGTCTCTTGATATGTTTTCCTTAACCCAGGAGGTCTGCGACGTCGCTCGTCTGTCCATCCAGATGAGACAAGGGTGCAGAGGCTTCATTCCACTGTCAACAGGGACTCCCGACCCTCCATAAAGTCCGCTTATGGCCAGTGCAGCTATTTCCTTCTTCTCGACTCCCGACTTCTCAGACACTTCTTTTATGGTTTCGAAAGCTGCCTTAACCCAAACATCGGGCCACTGTTCAGCCCAGTTTGAACCGGGCTTAATGACATCATATTCTCTCTGAGCTTCTACCAGAACCTCTCCTTTTTCATTCACCATCACACTCTTTGTTCCCTGGGTACCAATATCACATCCGATTAAGTACATACACATCACCTTCTAGATTTCGTCGATTTTAGGCCTTAACCACGATTTTACCTCATCCAGTCCGGACTTGCCGGAGTCAAGCTTCGCGTCTTCGAGGCATTTCGATGCTTGCAAGACGGAAGGTGTCATACTCACTTGAACACCGGCAACGCGATAGATTTACGGGCCACAAATCAGTTCCTGTTAGGGTCAGGGCCAGCTTGATCTTCGATACAGAGTCCCGTCCTATTCTCAATTGAAAATTCCTTCTCTTCAAACCTCCAGAATGCCTTCTCCTCAGGTCAGAAAACTCTCATTGCCTGAACTTGTGCTGGAGATAATCCTTTTTCAAAGGGTTATAGCTTTCCATCCAGAGAAAACTCGATTACATTTGCCGACATCGGATCGAGCTTCACAGTCATTTCAGGAGAGCAAGAGGTCAGCTCCTTTCTCTCAAGTTTTATTCGCTCTGGATTTTCAAAATCATTCATTTCATCGGGAGCAGATCCCGTCAATATATGCTGGACGGCCCTCTTCTGAACCTCGATTCCCGAAAGATCGAGAGAGACTTCTACATCCTTCTGATAGTAATTAATAAGGGCGACGCTCAAAATATTCTTATCTTCGTTAAAGGTGGCCGATCCATCAACATAGGGAACTTCGCTGAGCTTGAAGCTGTTCCGGCCCTCGACAAACGTCTTGGAGCTTATTTCGTAAGTTTCTGAACCAATCGCCATGTCCAGGACAGTTCTTCCGGTATGATTCACAAATAGATCAAATGCATGATAAATGGGAGTCAATACCATTTCGTCGCCCTTGGTCTTTATCATACCGAGCGCATTTACCATTTGCGCAAGATTGGCCATCTGAACTGTATTTGCCATACGATGCATCACAGCGAAAATTCCCGCCGCAAAGAGACCGTCTTTCAGCGCATAAGGCTCTTCAAGGAGAACTATTCCCTTTTGGGCAGCCTCGGCTTCCGCACCGATTTTGTACCAGACGTTCCATTCATCAAAGGAGATCTTCACGTGGTCCAGACGCAGGTGTTTTATCAGCCCCTCCAGGAGTTTAAGTCTCTGTTCACAGTAGTAG
>DSBT01000263.1 GCA_011045915.1 Mesotoga infera | reverse complement strand
CTGATTGGTGGATAGACCTCATAAAAGCCGTCGGACAGCCCCTCGCTGGTTTCTATGAAGTAATGGGGACACGTTTCTATTGTGAATCTGATCTTCTTTTCTCTTGCTAGTTTGAGAAAATCAGTTGAACTGGCTAAGCTGATGTGCTGAAGATGAAGTCTACCGCCGATCCTCTCGTTAAGGATGACATCCCTGCAAATGACAGCATTCTCTGTGTTTCCCAAACTTTTGTCAAATTCCGGAATTTCGGGATGTTCGGCAACCAGGACACCTGTTTCTTTTGAAAACCATAGAACAGCGGCCATGTCGCTATTTCGATCTACGGGAAGACCGTCATTGGTGAATACTATTGAGCCGGCTTCATAAAGCTCTTTCCAGTTGTTTCGCCTGCCAGACAGGTTTTGGTTTATTGAACAGGACTGCAGAACTCTTATAACCGTATCACTTTGAAAGGACCTGACATAATGATAGTTTTCAACTGAGTCCGGGCAGGGCATTACATTTGGCATGGCACACAGTGAGGTAACACCGCCGGATGTCGCTGCCAGGACGCCGCTTTCCACAGTCTCTTTCCACTCATACCCCGGTTGTCTCAAGTGTACGTGGGGATCTACTATTCCAGGTATTGCAACAAGTCCTTTGGCTTCAATGATATCTGCATCGCTGCAGTCAATTCTTGTATCTATCTTCTTTATCACACCGTCGTCGATCAGAATGTCATAGGTTGTTCTGCTGGATCTTCTCCAATCTACGAGATTTGAATTTCTAATTAGAAGCATGTGAACCTCCAAAGATCTCTAGCATAGCATTAAGTAGTTTGGAGAATGAAGTTAGATCCATCGCCTCTCTTGGTGAATGACTTACTCCCGTAGGATTTGGCAGCAAGATAAGAGAAGATGGGAAGTACTTCGAAACCTCCGCAATGTCGTGCCAGGCTATGCTATTCATTCTTGTAGAAGAAAGTCCCTTAACAGTCAAACTGTTTTGGAGGTATTTGAGGTAAGAGCTGTCCATTGTCGCCGGATCCATAGTGGAGAACTCCGACGAAGAGAATTCTATAGCAGCCCCTTCGGATACGGCTCTACAATAATCTGTCAGAGAGCCTTTGAATTCTTCGAGAGAACGAACTGAGAAGCCTCTTATGTCTACGGTAGTCTCGGTCTCTCCAGGAATCATATTCATTACATTTGGAGTATTGACTAGCCTTGTTACGGTCCCAACGACCTCCTCTGATGACATTAGCTTGCTCAACTCGCTTGCCTTTAATATGGCAGAAGTTGAAGCCAGAAGCGAGTCTCTTCTTGCCGAGAGATTCATAAGGCTCGAATGATTGGTCTCACCTTTGAAAGTGAAACTGAGTCTCCTTTGACCGGCAATCTTCTCAACAAATGCAAAATCCAAGGCTTTCTTTGATAACTCTTTTGATTGATCCACATGTATTTCGATGAATCTTGTTCCTTCTTCAACAAACGGCTTTCCAACTTGAGAAAACCTCTGAAAATCCGCCTTTTCCATTAGTTCAGTCAGGGATACTCTTTCTCCGATCAATGTTTCATAGTCCCCCAAAGCTTCCTCTCCCTTGAGGAAGAACGCCGATCCCAACGATGCCCGGCCGAACAGTGAGGACTCTTCGCAGTTGAAGGCGCATAATTCAATACGTTCGGCCTCGGCCTTTCCTAGAAGGGTCAGAAGTAGAATTCCAAAGACAACGCCCGCAGTTCCGTCATATTTGCCGCCATTTGGAACCGAATCATAGTGAGAACAGAAAACTACTTTGTCATCTCTCTGACTTTCTCTCCCGCTGGAGGTCAAGATGTTTCCCATTCTATCGACATAGACTCTCTTTCCAACTTCACTCAACCTTTTCGCAAGATACTCAAGGGCAAGTCTGTTTTCCTTTGTGAAGGGAAGACGAGTAACGCCTTCATCTGTCGAGGTGAATTTCGCCAACCTATCTATTTCTTCCGATGCCAGATATTCGAGACCGCTCAAGCTAACTCCTTCACTTTGTCGCCGATTCATGCCAGAACAGTAGTTTTTCCTGCAGTTTCTTCATTCCAATATCCAGGAAGAAGCTTAGAAGACTAATTACAATGATTACAGTCAACAGTAAAGTTATATCGTACATTTCGTTCCCGAGAATCAGAAGAAATCCAAGCCCGGCCTTTGAACCCATCATTTCTCCTATAACTGCAGCCGTAATCGACAACACAAGGGCTACACGCAATCCAGTCATCAGATACGGCATCGAATTCATGAGTTCAAGTTTGAACATAACTTGAAGACGACTTGCCTTCAAAACCTTCATCAGGTTGTAGTAGTTCTTTTCAGTTGATCTTACACCGAGGATCATGTTTATCATCACAGGGAACAGAGTAACAAGAGCAATTAGAACCACTTTTGACAATATTCCAAGCCCGAACCATAAAACAAAGAGCGGGGCAAGAGAAATTTTTGGAGCAGTCTGGAATATGAGGATGTACGAGGAAAGCGCCTTCTCGAGAATCTCTACCTTCGCAAGAACGTATCCAAGTACTATTCCAATCACCGCGCCGGAACTGAAGCCTATAGCTATCTCTTCGAGCGTTGCCATGAAGTTCTTTTGCAAGACGGAGTTCTTGACCAACTCAATGAACTTGAAGAGAATATCTTCGGGCGGAGGAAGGATATGTGTTGGAGTATTGAAAATCGTGACCACTGCTTTCCACACAACCAATACAGCCACAAGAAATAAAAAGCTCATTAGTTTTGAATTGATGTTCTTTTTCAAAATCCTTCCTCCTATCCGAAGACTTAGTTTACAGTCTTGGTACTACGAAATCGGCCGCGTTGACATCTGTGGTTATCAGATCGTACTCTCTCATGATGTCGATAGTCTGCTGCCATCTTTCAACGTTTCCAAATCCAAATCCAAAGGCTTCGGTATCTTCGCTCTGCCATAGGTAGCCCGCATAGATCTCGGAGAGTATGTCGGACATGTATTCCTCTCTGCCAATATACGTTGGCGCATACTTCGCGATTGCCACTACAGTGGCTTCCTTCATGTTCTCTGGATCTGAGAGATAGGCCATTACTCTGCTCAAAGCCCTTGTGAACCTAACAGCCAGATCCCTGTTTTCATTCAGGATTTTGTCTCCGGTTACCACAACGTTTCCAAATGAAGGAAGGAACTCGTCTGACTTGAATTCATCTACTTCGATTCCCTGATACCTTAGTTCGAAAGTTCTGAGCATCGAGAAGCAAATTGCATCTACTCTCTTGTTTACGAGAGCCGGAACGATAGCTTCGGTTCCCACAATCTCAAGCTGGATGTCATTCAGTGAAAGCCCGTTTTTCTTCAGAAGAATCTGTAGCTGCACATAATTGGGGCTTCCATAAGCTGTTATTGCCACTTTCTTCCCTTTGAGATCCTGGGGTGTTTCAATAGCGCTTTCCTTAAGGAAGATAGTTGAGCCGAGTCCGTGTTGGTAGGTAGTATGAATAACATTTACAGGTATTCCCTGAGCTCTTGCCGTTATGACAGGTTCGCCATTGGGGAACCCGAATTCAACATTTCCAACTGCTACGTTTCTTATGATGTCTGAGGCGCTTCCAAAAAGATAGTCTACTTCAAGACCTTCCTCTTCAAAATAACCGAGCTCTATTCCCATGTAGATGGGAATGTAGTAAGGAACTGCGGGCCCCTCAATTTGCAGGGTTACTTTCTGGGCAAAAACAAACATACTTACTAGAACCAATAAAAACACAAGTACTGCCTTCTTCAAATCAATCCCTCCTCGTTCAGAGTGTTGAAAAGTCTGTTTCAAGTGCGGTTTCTATTGCACAAAGCTGAGCTGACCTGTAATCAATAAGCCATTCATCTGTCTTTCTGTTTCCATGAACTGCCAGGATATTTGCTGCCTTCATACCCATAAGGCTTGCCAGAGTATAGATCGTCTCGGTTTCCATGTCGAAATTGATAACGCCGGCTGATGAGAGTTCTTCAGGCAAACCAGGGATTTCAAAACCTTCAATACACCGACCCTGTCCGGCATAATAAGAGTCAACAGTAGCGCCTATGCCTACGTGAGTCCTGATCCCCTTTTTCGAAGCGCTTTTGGCCAGTGCTACGACCATAAATGGATCGGCAACGGCCGGGTATTCTACTCTGACGTACATTTTGGAACTTCCGCCTAGTCTTACTGCGCCGGAGTTGATTATCATATCTCCGCACTTAATGTCCTCTCTAAGCGCTCCACAACCTCCCACTCTTACAACTCTTTCTACACCAAGAGAGTGAAGTTCCACCATAACTATTTCCGATGAACCGCCTCCAATTCCGGTTGAACAGACGCCAAACTCCTTCCCTCCGAAAGTGCCTATTCCTGTTGAGAATTCTCGATTGGCGGACAGATATTCAAAGGAATCTGCCGCTTCTTCGAAGAGCTTTAGTCGGTCTGGATCACCTGGAAGGAAGAACAGCTTCGGAACCTTTGAATCTATGCT
>DSBT01000262.1 GCA_011045915.1 Mesotoga infera | reverse complement strand
GACTCTCAGCCTGCAGAGCGCAAGCAACGACCTTGTTCCCCACATATAAGTTGCGTTGATTGTTGTTGCGATAGCGAGTATCGGGCCGCCGAATGCGAAGACGTAGAAAAGAAATCCGCTGAGGTAATTCGAAGCCACATCGTTGAGAGTGCCATTGGTCATTACGTCTTTTCCTACTCCAAACGAGACAACTGCCATCAGGAGATAGCAGACCAAGACAACTGAAAGAGAGAAAATCACCGAAAGCGGGAGATTTCTCCTGGGGTTTTCTACTTCTCCGCCAAGCTCTATCACGGCGTTAGAGCCTGCGAATGTGAAAGAGAGTAGTGCCGAAGCGTAGATTATCGAACCAATCCCTTTCGAGAAGACGCCTTCGAGGTTGCTCGCTTCGATTCTGCCAATACCCGGCACAGTGTAAATTGCGATAGCAATAAAAAGCAGAGCTACAGCGAGGATTTCCACTCTCGAAGCCATTTTAAGACCCATAAGATTGATAACATAGAAGAAGGCAAGAACAATAAGAGCTACGGGCACAAGGGAGATCGCATCCCAGATACCCTTCATATATGATGCCAGTGCAAGCGCGTTCAACGGAAACAGGCCGACAAATGCACCGAAGAGATAGGCCCATAGACCAAGGAATGCAACTTTGGGTGAAAAGAGGAAAGCACCGTACTTGAAAGTTCCACCTGTCGTGGGAAGTGTCGATCCGAGCAACATGACGTTTATCATGATAATTGCCATGGGAGCAAAGGCAACGACGAATGCAAGTATTGTTCCCACCCCCGCACTCTGAGAAGCGATCGGCATGTAGATGAATATTCCGGCCCCGATTGTCATTCCCACTTCCAGTGCGACCAGATCCCAGAACTTCATAGTCTTCTTCATCTATTCCACCTTTCTGAGCATCAACCAAGAACTTTCGCTCAACTCATGAGTGCCTTTCATGATGCATCTTTTATTATACATTAGTCTCTGTCCTTTGCTGAAGGAAATCTCTGTTTCGATTCTCTTTAGACAATGATTTCTTGCCTTTCACAGGTTCTGCTTCATCGGTCATCATCTGTCGAGATGATTCGCTTTGTTGTATGTAGAATTTGAAGTGCTTCGCGAAATTGCATTGTGGTATTATCGTCAGTCGTGAATCTTCTTCTGGCAGGAGGATCCGTTGGCACTATATTGCAGGTCTTAATGGGTGAAATAGATTTTTGCTGTCATGCTTGATAAGGATTATACTTGAGAAGAACTCCTTTTCGTTGGAGGTAGAGTTATGTCTAAGACAATTACTGTTTCCATATGGATATTGATCGCTCTGGCCTCGTGGGCAGTGTCGCGCTTGAATTTTCTTCTTTTCCACTCGTTTATCGAAATTACTGCGATTTTGATCGCCGGAGTCCTGGTATCAATGGCATTCATTTCCAGTGGAAAGAATGTTCTAGTGCTGAGAATGGGATATCTCTACAGCGTAGTAATGTTTGTGGATGTTCTTCACACAATCTCGTATTCCGGGATGGGGGTCTTCCCTTCCTGGACGGCAAATCAGCCGACACAGTTCTGGATTCTGGGTCGGTTGATAGAGGCTTCCGGTCTGGCGTTTGCGCTGATCCTGCCAAAGAAACGAAATCTCAACATTGGCTATTTTACAGGGTTCATGATTGCAGGAGCCCTTGGAACGACGGCGATCTCCCTTGGATACTTTCCTGAGTGTTTCATTGTGGGAACAGGTCTCACTTTATTCAAGATTTCCATGGAATATGTAGTAATTGGAATCATACTGTTGAGCATCTATCTTCTTTTTAGGAGCGATTCCCCAGACGTTCTCCCGTACAGAAAGTATTACTTTCTTGCCCTTATTTTGACCGCTGCCGGCGAGATAGTTTTTACGACCTATACCGACGTGTACGGTTTTTCTAACATGCTTGGCCATATTTTCAGACTGAGTTCCTATTTCGTTATCTTGCAGGGAATAGTCTACAGGTCCATTCGCGAGCCGATCGACAGCCTTTACAACAGAATCAGCAAGACCCAGGAAGAGCTTATTGCAATTATGAGCCAGACGACTGAAATAAAGGATCCATATACAGCCGGTCACCAGAAAAGAGTTGCTATACTGGCCGACGAGATAGCAAGAAAGATGCGACTTTCACAGGATGATCGAAGTGTGCTTTCGTTCGCCTCCAGGCTCCACGATATTGGAAAGCTGTTTATACCTACAGATATCCTCTCAAAAGCGATGCCTCTAAACGAACAGGAGCGGGATTTCATAG
>DSBT01000261.1 GCA_011045915.1 Mesotoga infera | reverse complement strand
GCTGTAATAGTAGAATTGTGACAGAGAAATTATGAACAATCCCTATATTAGGAGAGACATCAAATGGACCTTTCAAGGTTGAAGAGGGCGTTCTCTATAAGAATTCTTAGGCAACCAGATGTCCGGGACACAATTCACGAAGAAGTCAAGGACGAAGCGATTATTTCTAATTACATCGAAGAGAACGAGTTGGGCGATTCTCCCAAGATTGAAAAGGGAAAGACCTACAAGCTTCTTGATATGATCGTTGATTGGCCGGATCATGTGGAGAAACCGAAAGTCGGCCTTACCGTTGATCATAAGAGCAGACCACATTGGGTCAAGTATGAGCACTTCCTCAAGAAGAATTCAATTCCTTACGAACTATTCGAACACAGAACTTCTGATTGGCTCGAAAAGGCAAGGAAATATGACCTTATAATCTGGTCTCTTGATTCCGGCCCATGGGAGCATGAAGAGATAAAGAGGAAGATAACGATAATAGAAAACAATCTCGGCATAAGATCATTTCCAACCTTGCCAGAGATGATGCTGTACGACAACAAGTTAATGGAGGTCGAGCTGCTGCAGCTTTACAAGCTCCCCGTAGCCGAGACCTTCATCTCTCACAGTTACAGAGAAGTAGAAGAGACGATTCACAAGCTTACATATCCTCAGGTATCGAAAATGAGCAAAGGTTCGACTTCTGAAGAAGTATTCCTCGTCCAGAGCCCGGGAGCCGCAAAAAAGATCGCCAATAGCAGCTTCTCGAGATACGGCCGAAAGACCCACTGGCCATGTTACAGACAAAAGGATTATGTCTACTTCCAGAAATTCGTAGAGGGAGAGAAGTACGACCTTCGCATCATTGTTTCTGCAAACATGATCACCGGTTATTTCAGAGATTGCCCTGAAAGAGATTTCAGAGCTTCCGGTGGACACAAGGTAAGGAAGACGGATCTTCCCATTGAAGCAATCGAAATTGCCCTGAAGGTCTTCCACGAACTCTCTGATTCGTCAATTGCCGTGGACATGATAAAAAGTGCTGAAGGAGACTACAAAATCATTGAGCTTTCTCAGTTCACTTGGAGCAGAACTCCGGTTAGACTGGCAGTGAATGGATACCCGGGTTACTATTTGCTTCACAAGGACGGCAGGCTTGAGTTCAAGCACGGTATGTTCTGGAATGAAGACGAAATTCTCAAAGTATACTTCGAGATGAACTATCTCACTACACCTAAAACATGGAAGAAAGAGAACATTCTCCCCGTGATTGAAAAAGGCAATTTGTATAAGGATCTCAGTGCCTGCAAATGAGATAAGCTACGTAAGAGCCAAAATACCGAGAATCAAAGTGGCCTCAGCATACCTGTGCACTTCAAAACCAAAGCTTTCCTCTATCAAAACCAGCACGATTCAAAGGGAGTGGTTTTTTCTTTGGAATCCGCTATCACTTCTCATAACTGTTCTCTGGATAGCCAGCATCCCAGGTGTAACCAGCTGCTGTGATATCAGTGACCACAGTCGTATAAGTCCCCGACGGCGCATTGACAACAGTAAATTTGGCAACTCCCACTGTGTCTGTTATAGTCGTGCCAGTTAAGTATTGCGAGATTCCTCCGTTGAGATACACCGCTACAGAAACACTTGCTCCGACAACAACCGGGTCCAGTTGAACTGAAACATACATATGCTTGGCATTTCTGCTCAATGAATAGCTGACATTGGAGACTGTTACTGTACCGGGTTCGGGATCTGGATCAGGATCGAGAGGCGTACTTCCAGAGGCCGCTTGAACTGCTAGGTCGGCTCTGACCAGCCCATATCCCTGATGC
>DSBT01000260.1 GCA_011045915.1 Mesotoga infera | reverse complement strand
TCATTTGCCGTTACGCTCAGCGTTGAAGCAAAACTGCTCGCTAACCTGTAGGTCATCGTCTCAGTTATTACATGCCAGAAGTGACCGTTCTCTTCCTGTACCAGAAAGATACCGCGAACCTCCTCCCTTGACTGTAAAGAAACAAGAGAGAAGGCGTCAATCATCTTCACCTCCGATGAGATCACGGCCTCGGCAGCTTCCGTTATTTCGGAAATCTCACCGTCTGAAGAGAGCGTGACTACTCTGGAATCAGTCACAACCCTTATCAACCCTTCGGGAAGAACAAAGATAGCGAGAATCTCACCAGCAGCTATCCGCTGCACCTTCTGAATTAAGGTAATGCTGACTGATAGCTCTAAGTCCCCGCCCCCAACCAGGTAACCAAGCAGAGATTGCTCGCTCTCAAGCACAGTACCAACCGAAAGTGCGGCTGAAAACACCAAAGCAATAGCGTAGGCGAGACAAATGACTCTCTTCATATGAGTTCCACCTTCACTTCCGCAAACCATCGACAGTGTTGAACCGATGAATCCCCTAGCGCTTCCCGGTTAATCAACCCAAACTCCTTGAGGACAGACCGAGACCTAACTGTTTGATGCACCTATTTCTCAACCAAGACAATTGTACCAAGATCGACGTCTTTGTCTACAACGGTAACTGAAAGGGACTGATATCTGGATTCGCTTTCATCGACCGAGAATCCTTCATCCATGTAATTGTCGAAAAACTCCAGCCTGTATTCCCCGGGACCGACCTTGCAGAATCTGAATTCACCTTCCTCCCAAATCGGATTGTCGATATGGGTAAACGTCGTGAGAGCCTCGCCATCTCCTTCGGGAAACAGCGCTGCGAGGAGAGGCAACTGATCCGAAGAGACAATTCCCGTTACATCGAAGAGGCTTCCGTGACGCACATGGATTACGGGCGTCATGTGGACCTTGTCTTCATGGCTCTTCTTCTCTCCTGAGATCTCGGCCTCACTGACTATGTCCTCCCACCGGCCGTTGATTTTCAACGACTTTGACAAGTCAAAGTCAAGAACAACATTCGTCACAGAACCTTCGTTAATCTCGAGACCCAGATTGTTTATCTTCAATGATCCAGAGTTGACGGTAACTGGATAGACTATCTCATTGGCCGTCATAGTTGCCGCAGAAACTTCTATCCGCAACTGGTTATATATACCGACGACTCCTGTAGTGTCGGGCAGTTCAAAAGTCGCTCCCACAAGAGTAAGAATGTCTACTTCAAATGGCTCGTCGACAATCACAATAGGCTCGTATTCGTCTGGAGGAACCTCCTCGGATCCATAGAGCTTTATGCTTTCAATCCTTACGGTAAGAGAGTCAATCTCTTCGATAGGGATTACTGCATCGGTAAGAACAACTCTCACCGTTCCCCTGTCAGCCTCTGGTAAAGTAAGATCCACGCACCCAGTGAAGAAAAACGCGGAGACCAGGACAATCAAGAATAGTAGCTTTTTCATTTTCTTTAACCTCCCTTCTTCATTTGCTTATAAACCGAGTCTATCCCCTATGTTATTAAAGAGAGATTAAACAATCGCACGCAGGAGCAGTCCGAAACTTGTCCTGATCGGAAGCTTTTACATTGTCAGCATTGTTCCAGTCGATAACGGGTGCTATATTTGATATTGGCCAAATGCCACGCCCTGTCGGTACGGGTCGGTGAGGAAGAGATAAGTTGAAAATAGGAATTCCCGGAGCACTCTTATATTACTATTACGGGCCGTACTGGGTCCATCTGTTTGAAGAACTCGGAATAGAGGTAATCACAACGCAGAAGACCGACAAGAAGACGATTGACAGAGGGATCGGGGTTTCTGTCCCCGAGATCTGCGTTCCAATCAAGATATACAACGGACATGTCCTCAGGTTGGTTGATCAGGGCGTTGATTATGTATTTGTGCCAAGAATGGTTTCAGTTGAGAAGGGCAAGTTCTTCTGCCCCAAGTTCATGGGACTGCCCGACATGATAGAACATGGAATCCCGGCCGTCAGGTCGAAGTTGCTCACACTGGACATTCAGAGCAGTACTGAAGACATCACTTCGCCAAAGTTGATTTATCCCATTGCCGGTAAACTTGGAGTCTCCAGAAGTGAAATCCGAAGAGCCAGCCATTCAGCAGGAAGGAGATGGAAGAAGTTCAGAAACCTCTGCCTGGAAGGCAAGACGATCAAGGAGGCGTGGGCAGAACTCGATGGAGCGGGCTCACCACTCGAAAGGAGTCACAATTCCCTGAAAATTGGCCTCCTCGGTTACGTCTATGACGTCTATGATGAATTCATCAGCATGGACGTGACTGCGAGACTGCGGCAGCTTGGAGCAGCGGTGACGACGTTTGAGATGATACCTCCCAAACTTTTGAAGAAGCACGTGAAGAAGATGAAGAAGAGTCTCTTCTGGACTTTCAGCGAAAAACTTCTTGGAGCGGCCTACAGCATGTTCAGGGAAGGTTCGGTCGACGGAGTCATTCACATTACTGCATTCGGTTGCGGACCTGATGCCTTTCTTGGGAGACTGCTCGAGATAGAATCCGAAGATTCAGGAATCCCCTTCATGACGTTGAGAATAGATGAACACACTGGAGAAAACCATCTCCAGACTAGGGTTGAGGCCTTCGTAGACATGCTTGGCAGGAAGTTCGGGAAGACGGGAGAAAGGCAATGAAGTATTCATTTCCATATTTGGGCAATGTGATGGCATACAGGAAGCTTCTCGAGATGCTGGGTCATGATGTTGTGGTTCCTCCGCGACCCACTCAGAAGACAATTGATCTTGGCACGAAACATAGCCCTGAATTCGCATGTTTCCCGTACAAGGTACTTATGGGCAATTACATTGAAGCGTGTGAGAAGGGAGCTGAGATAATAGTTTCAAGCGGCGGGCACGGTCCATGCCGCGCCGGTTTTTATGGGGAGCTTCACGAAAGAACTCTTCATCAAATTGGTTATGATGTTGAAGTAATTATCTTCGATTCCGTCAAGCGTGATTTGAAGGGCGATATTTCGAAGTTCATGAAAATCAAGGGAAAGAACTCTCTCGCCAAGGTCATCGGAGTTGCTCGCATTATCCTGACGATGCTCAGGGACCTCGATCAATTCGACAAGGAGATTCATAGGATTATGCCGTACGAGAAAGTCACGGGGACGTCCCAGAAAATCTTCGAGAGGATTTCCGGTGAATATGAAAAGTGTTGGACCCTTGATGAAGTAAGGAAGGCACACTCCCTGGCACGCGATATGATAGCTTCAATCGATGTTCATGATGTTGCCGAAGAAGAGAAGATACGCATCGGGGTTGTGGGGGAGATCTTTGTCGTAATTGAATCAAGCATAAACCTGGAAATTGAGAACACCCTGTGCAATCTGGGTTGCGAGGCCGAGAGATCGCAATACGTTGGAGAATGGGTCGATCACAATTTTTTCGGCAGAGGCCGCGAAAAAGAGATAATGAAAATGGGATCGGATTACATAAAGATTATTATCGGAGGGCACGCAAAGCAGAATGTTGGTCACATAGTCGACTACAGCAAAAGGGGCTTTGATGGAGTTGTTCATTTGATGCCTTTTGCATGCCTTCCTGAATTGGTCTCTCAAAGCGTCATCCCAAGGATTTCCGAACTGAACGGCATACCGGTTCTCACACTGGCAATAGATGAACAGACAGGGAAGGCGAACAGTTTGACGAGGATAGAGGCTTTTGTTGATCTTATTAGAAACTCTAAGCGCAAACGCACTTCCGCGAACAAGTGAGGGGATTTCTGTGGAGATTTTTGTTGGAGTGGATGTCGGTTCGGTAAGTACCAACATAGTGGCGCTTTCCGAAAGAGGCGAGATGGTTTTCAAGTATTACGTCAGGACTAACGGTCAACCTATGGACGCAGTTAAGTTTGGTTTCTCCAGGCTGAGGGAAGAACACAACGATCCCGCCGTCCTGGGCATCGGGACGACCGGCAGCGGCAGGCAGCTGGCAGCCGTCCTTCTTGGAGCAGATATTGTTAAGAACGAGATTACCGCTCACGGGGTGGCAGCATTCAGAGAAGTCAAAGAAGTGAGGACGATCTTTGAGATAGGCGGCCAGGACTCGAAGATAATATTGATAAGAGAAGGCATGGTGACCGACTTTGCCATGAACACTGTATGCGCGGCAGGAACCGGTTCCTTCCTAGATCATCAATCAGAAAGACTCGGCGTACCGATTGAGAAGTTTGGAGAGCTTGCGCTTCAGGCAACTACGGAAGTCCGAATTGCCGGAAGATGCACGGTTTTTGCCGAGTCCGATATGATAGCGAAACAACAATACGGATTCTCTAAGTCCGACATTATATGGGGTTTGTGCAAAGCGCTTGTCAGGAACTACATAAACAATCTCGGTCGAGGTAAGAAACTTGAGCCGCCTTTCGTTTTTCAGGGCGGAGTGGCAGCCAACAAAGGAATAAAAAAAGCATTTGAAGAGGCAGTCGGACATGAAGTAATTGTACCGAGTAACTACGATGTGATGGGAGCCATAGGCGCCGCAATTCTTGCCCGCGAAGAGATTGAGAGAAAACCGGTGGAATCTTCCTTCAAAGGATTTGACTATCTAAATCTTGATTTCCGGCCTTCCAGCTTCATCTGCAACGGTTGTTCGAACAGCTGCGAAGTAATCAACGCGAAAGCCGACGGAGAAATAATAGCAGTTTGGGGCGACCGGTGCGGCAAATGGCAGGAGCAGCTAAGAAGAAAGGAAAGAGCCTCTACCACTTGAGAGGCTCTTTGTCGTTCCTTCTGAAATCTTCATGGATGAGCTGTTCAGTTGAATTAGATCTCTCAATTATCCGTGCCGATCACAATTCTCGCAAAATGCTTACCAATCGATTTTGCAGAATAGACAGGCACTAGTTCATGACTTTATCGCCGCCGCCATGTTCAGACCTAGCTCAAAACACTTGTCGAGATCCTCTTGCGTTGGACAACTCTTCGACTCAATCACCGGGCCCACCTGATCGCACTTTGATTTTGAAGCGAACTGCTGAAGCTCTTTCAGGGCTCCCCCGCTCCAGGTGTAGGAACCGAAAACACCTATCTTGTGATTCTTCATCATCCTGTTCTCTATCGCGCTAACCAGCTGCTTCATCGGAGGGAAGAGCTCCATATTATACGTACAACTTCCCATCACCAGGCCCTTGTATCTCCAGATGTCTCTAATGATGAACGAAATGTGCGTCGTCGAGATATTGTGAACCCTGACTTTCTCGACTCCCCCCTCGACAAGACCCGAGGCTACCGCCTCCATCATTTTCTGGGTGTTCCCGTACATTGAACCGTATACCAGAACGACGCCTTCCTCTGTCTCCTGTCTGCTCCAGCGATCGTAAAGCTCGAGAATTCTTGAAGGGTTCTTCCTCCAGACGGGTCCGTGAGTGGCGCAGATAACCTTTATATCAACGCCTTTTAGTTTTTCGAAGGCTTTCTGGACCATTGCGCTGTATCTGCCGACAATGTTTGAGAAATATCTGAGAACTTCATCCTCAAAGAAATCCACATCAACTTCGTCGTCGAAAATCCCTCCGTTAAGTGCGCCGAAACCACCAAAGGCATCTCCGGAAAACAGCACGCCCGTGGTCTTTTCAAGTGTCATCATTGTCTCTGGCCAGTGCACCATAGGGGTCATGTAGAATCGGAGGCTCTTGGAGCCTATTTTCAGCTCTTCGCCATCTTCAACCCTGACCACATTGTCGGTCACTCCATAGAAGGCGTCGAGCATATCCATGGTTTTTTCATTTCCGACCACGCTCATGTCAGGGAAGGCCTCTCTAAGGACTTTGATCGAACCGGAGTGGTCGGGTTCCATATGATTGACCACGAGATAATCGACCTTCTTTCCAGCAGGAAGAAGCGACTTTATCTTGTCGAGATATGCCGAGAAAAAAGGCCCCTTGACAGTGTCAATGAGAACAACCTTTTCATCGATCAGAATATATGAGTTGTAGGACACTCCTCTTGGAATGGGCCAGAGCGACTCGAAGAGATGCGTCTCGAAATCGTTCACTCCTATCCAGTGGATTCCTTCTTCGATTTTTACAGTTTCACTCACCAAAAAAGCCTCCCTTCTGAATTTCGTCGATATAGAAAAAAACATCACAATTGTTCCTGTCTCCTAAGAACAATGGAAAAGTTCACGGGTTACTCAAGATGCGCTCAAATATCTCCTTCCCGTGAAGTACAGCAGCAGGATTCCGCTAATCGAAAGAACTAGATTAGTTACCAGGAAATACACTGTCGAGACCATCTCGATTCCGAGCGAATGCCTGATTATTTCTGCCACGTACTTTACAGGAAGAAAGCTCGATATGGCTCTTAGATAATCTGGCAAGAATGCAAGGGGAAAGTATATGCCAGCGAGGAAGATCATTATCACCATTAAGATGCTTGCCGCCGTGTCGGCCGTTTCCGGATTCCTGAAGAGAAGTGTGAGGAAAAGGCCAAGAGCCATCATTCCGAGAGTTGATGAGACTATCGATATTAGGAAAAGCGGCCAATTAATCTGAAAGCCTGTCTTGAACAGAAGTCTGCTTACTATCAAGATCAGGATGATTGACACCAGACTAACCAGGAATCTCGTTAGGGTGCTTCCAAGAATGAAAGTCATGGGTTTGAGCGGAGTGATCTTGAATCTATCTAGAACTCCCCTCTTTCTGTACCTTCCAAAGACGCTTATCACCGAAAACATCCCGGCTGAAAGGAGAGAGATCGCTACGACACCCGACATCGTATAATCGGCATCGGTTGCGCGAACTCTTCCGGCTGTCTCGGGAATGTTCTCAACAACAATCACCGACTTCACATTGTTAATCTCCTTCTCAACGGCCGCAGAGATACTTGCCCTTGCCATTTCTATTGTACTCAGCTGACCAACATCACCCTCACGATAGAGATAGGAGATTTTCTCGCCATCGAATGTAACACCAAGCAAGACATCCCCAGCCTTTATCGCTTCTTCAAGACTATTATCGTCGTCGAAGAAACTAAGACTCCAGGCCCCCGTCTCCTCAATAATCGGAGAAATATCGTAAGCGCCGGTCTGATATAGACCTAGAGATGGCTTCTGATAATCACTGGAGCCACCGAAAAAGAAACCGAACAGCAGCAGAAATATCATCGGAAAGAATAAAGTGAAAAAGACTTCGAGCTTGTTTCTGAACGCCTCTTTTGCAAAGGCGATGAAGACAGCTTCTAACTTGTTTCTACTCATAGCCCATCACCTTCTTGAAATTCACGGCAAAAACGACCAGTGAGAATGTAGTCCAGATCAGGGGTACCGCTATCAGCCAGCCCACCGAAAGCGGTGCGAACTGGTAGCCCATTACCCTTCTGCTGAGCTCAACAAGATAGGTGGTCGGTAATGCGTAGACCAACCAACGGATCCCCCACGGGAGATCAAATACGGGGAAATAAAGGCCCCCGAGAAACATCATTATCTGGTACAGAGTCTGCCCCAGCACGGTAACCGTTGATAGCTTCTTCGAAAAGGAAGCTAGCATCAGGCCAAAAGATACCGCAACAATCATTGAGTAGAGCAGGGTCAGGATGAACCTGATATCGAAGATTGAACCGCCAACCCTGTAGACGAAAGCGGCTACAAGATATAGAAGCACCAATGAGATCAGCATAGTTATTATCAGTTTGAAGAAGTGGCCCGCGAAGTATTCAAGAGATCTCAAGGGAGTTGTGTAGAGTTTCTTATTCACCCCGGAGACTCTGTACTGAATGAGACCTATAGGGCTGTTGAATAGAGCCACCGAGAGAATCATCATCAAAGCGACTCCCGGAAAGATGTACTCTTTGTAATCAAAGGCCTTCTCTTCGATTGCCGAGATAACTTTCGTCTCCGTGACAATGTTCATGAAATCCCCTTTGCCCCGCCGTTCGATCTCGAGATTCACTTCGTTTATCACTTCCTCGATAATGCTCGAAGCGATTGTGGACGATTCCTTGCCGCTGATATAGTGAACTCGAAGCGGCACCTCGCCCATCTTGAGCGCCAGCGCGCTTGTCATCTTGGCGTTGGTCCCGGCGGGAATAACGAGCACGATATCCTGCCTTCCCTCCCTAAGATCAACTAGAGCTTCATCGATTGACCCGTACTCCTTCTTGACAAACGGACCGCTCTCCGAGGAGATCCCTTCAATTACTTCGTCGATAATCTTTCCAAATCCCGCAAGATTCTCCTCCCTCACAATCCCCACTCTGAAACTCACTCCCTGTGTGCCGCTCCCGTAAAAGGACCCAAAAACCGACGTCAGAATGAAGTAGAGAATCAACGGAAATATGAAACTCCAGAACATCACCTGGAACTCTCTGATTTCGCTCTTGAAAAGCCCTGACGTGAAATTCCACAATCTGCTCATGGAATCACCTCAGTCCCTCAGTTTTCTGCCGGTAAGGGTGATAAAGACGTCCTCCAGATTGGGCTTTCGAATCGTAACGTCGTCCAGGAGCAGGCCAAATTTCTTCGATCTCTCGAAAAGCCTGCCCAGAATTCTCTCCACATCCCTCGTTGTCACCGAATACTCGCGATTCTCAACATGTTGAAGAGCTTCCATATCCAGAAATTCCCCTGGTACGGGATCCTCTCCCTGAACACCGAAAGTGACAATATTCTCCGCGTCGATAGAGTCAATGAGCTCATCCAAAGTCCCTCTAGCGATAATCTTTCCGTAATCCATTATGATTATTCTGTCGGCCAATCTCTCTGCCTCTTCCATATAGTGAGTCGTAAGAATTATTGTCTTTTCCTTCTTATTCAGGGCCAATATGGTCTCCCACAGCATTCTTCTGGCCTGAGGATCCAGTCCGGTGGTGGGCTCATCAAGAAACACTACTTTCGGATCATTTACTAGAGCCACTGCAACTGCCAACCTCTGGAGCTGTCCTCCCGAAAGATTCTTGGTGTAGGTTTTCTCTTTATCTTCGAGAGATACCTCTTTGATCAGATCTCTTGATGGAATACTCTTCCTGTATAGACCTCTGAAGAGGTCAAGAGTTTCCTTGACAGAGAGATACTCGAAAAAACTCGACGACTGGAGCTGAACGCCGATCTCCTCCTTCACCCTTTCGCTGGAAGGAGGGAGTCTCTCTTCGAAATACTCAATAGTGCCTTCGTCGGGTTTTCTCAGCCCCTCAAGCATCTCAACGGTTGTGGTCTTGCCGGCGCCGTTGGGACCTAAAATGGCCAGTACTTCTCCCTCAATGAGATCGAATTCTATTCCGTCAACTGCCTTCGTGTCCCCATAATATTTCCGGAGATTCATCACTTCAATTACATTTTTCGACACAGCTTTCACCACCCAATCGATACGTCTGTCCTTGCCAATACTATAGATTCTACCAGCTGTAGCAGGCGTCAGCTCTATCTCAATCCTGCTCGTCTATAGCCTTCAACATAGCCTTAGCGGCCCGCAGAGGCCCGTCCATCTCGAATCCCGGTATTCCTAACCTCGTCTTGACCTCTCCAACCGTTACCCCCGCTTCCATCATGGCCTTTAGATAGCGATCGGCTATTACCTCGTGTTTATCCCGCCTTTGAATTGCTCCAAAAGGATTCGCGAAGTAACTGTAAGTCAGACCCTTCTCGGATGTAGTCCCTTTGGCCATCCTGGCGCCGCTCGAAAAGACCTCCGCCGCTTCGGAAGGGTCGCTGAAAATGCGAAGGTCGTCCTCGGTGTTCTCGTCGAAATTGTTTGCATAGAGGAAATAATCAATCTTTGTCGGCTTAATGATCTCCGTATAGTTGGAATAGGGGACAATCACCCTGGCGTTTATCTCGTTAGGGTTCATGAATATGCTTCGATCCATCGTTGAATATGCGTACCCAGGCTGAAGATCATCGAGACGCACAAAGGCTCCCGTCTCAGTACCGTAAGCGACCACAGAACCGGATGAAGTTATGTCCAGAGATCCCATGTCATCGATCAAGATGTTTACCTCGGATACTTCCGAAGAAAGCCTGTTCAAAGCGTCGAGGGTTTCGGACTTACCGGCTCCGCTGTCTCCGATCAGCATTACGTTGGCCTTCTTCCCATTCCTAAGTTTTATATTCGCCAGGGCGCCGTGAATCGGCAACCTTCCTTCGTCGATAACAAGAAGATTGTGAATCGTGAGTATCATCTTCTTCATATACCCGAAATAGTCGATCACGGGATCGTCTCCGACTACTCCGACATAAGTGCCGTCGTCTTCTCTGTAAATAACTCCGTTGAAGTCCCCTCTCTCTTCGAAGAGAGAGTTGTCTAATCCCAAAACGTATATGCCATCGGGTTTCTTGTGCCTGACGATATCGAAACTTGCGAGCTCGAATAGATTCCCGAGACCGGCGGCCAGAGCCAGGTACTCTTTGTTTACCACCACGAAGACAAGTTTGGAGCCTACGTGAATGGGGAACAAGAACCAGTCTTTTCCCGAAGAAATATTCAGTCTTCCTAAAATTGGCTTGTCATAGACCTTAAACAATCCCTGTCTTTTGTTTGACCTGGTATAGAAGATTACCGGCGGTTCAAAGACTATGCTCCAGACGCATGCCATGTCGTACAGAAAGTCTGCTCCGGCTACCCTAACTCTCTCATCTACTTCGGGACGATCGACAATGAATCCCACCTGAGCGCCACCCGGCTCCTGTCTGAGAATCTTCAGCCTTATATCGGAAACATTTATCAATATCTGCCTGTAAAGGCTGAGTACCAAACCCTTGAGGTCAGTGTTGGTTCTTACTAGAACCATCTGCTTGAAAATTCTATCGAAGCGATTCGGGGTGTACTCATCTCTCTTTACTATGAATCTGTGCTTGTTTCTCCACAGAGAAAACAAGCTCTCGACAAATCTAACAAGAAGTTCCTTCTTGTTGCTCATCTTCGGGAAGGAGTAATACGGCGAACCGTCAATCTTCTCAATCGGATCGATCGTGAGTGCAAGAAGAAGCTCTATAATCCCCTCGATATCGTACTTTCTGGAAATATCCACCGTATCTGTATTCTTCAAGAACGGCTCGAACAATGAAAGAAGCGAATTCTTCTTTTCTTCCGAGTCCCTTATCAACTCTGCAAGAATCTCTTTGAAGGTGACGCTGTTAAGTATTTGAGAAGAAGCATTGTATGCTACTTCACCATTAATCAAAATACTCCTCATTGATCGTGGCCTCCTCAATTCAATGTAAGTATATTATACTTGCAGGTCGATTAGTTTCCTTTCACTTAAGTGAAGATCGTACAATTCAAGCGTATGGCCGGCAACTTGAACCTTATGGCGGCCCTCGCTCAAATACAACTTCTCTTCGAGTCGAAGATGTCTCTGTTTGTTCCTCCCGGTTGGAGCAATGTGTTTTGATTCCAATACTTTTCATAGCAGGATAAATATTGGAAGCAACTTGCAGGGAACAGTGCTAGAATTCAATTGATGCGGACATGAGCCGCGAGAAAAAGAGGTGTCCAGTATGGCGGACAAGAAGAAAGAAGTTAAGAAAGAAGCAAGAAAAGAAACCAAGAAAGAAAAACCGAAGAAGTAGTTCCTCTAATAACCTACTCCGGGAGGCGGGTGAAGATTGCCCGCCTCCCGTTTTCATTTGCTCACACCTCTCCTCGCTGCGAAAAACTAGATATTCGTTGTAAAATCCAGATGTAGGCCGGCTCTTCTTGCACCGGAAGGGAGGGTGTAGCGATGAGAAAGAGAATAGTTTTGCTGATTCTGCTTCTTACGGTAGTAATGGCATTTGGACAGAAAGATATTTTTTCAACCCTGCACGATGTTGAACAGCTGAGTACCCTTGCCGAAATGGTTCAGGTTGCGGGACTTGATGATCTTCTCTCTGGTCCGGGACCCTTCACATTGTTTGCGCCTGAGGACAACGCCTTTCTGCAGCTGCCGGGAAGGACTGCAGAAGATCTTTCAGACAATCGGCCCTTTATGCGGAGAGTCCTTCTATTCCACATAGTTCGTGGAAGCCTGTGCTCTAGCATGATCGTCCAGAATCCAGAACTTGAGACGCTTCTCGGTCAGTCACTTTCGATCGATTCCAGAGGCGGCGTAAGAGTTGACGGTTCAACAATAGTGGTCAGGGACATCCAGGCATCGAACGGCATGATTCATGTGATAGATTCTGTGATATTCCCCCGTGAAGAGCCGGACATTGCCCAGGTAATGAGGAATACAGGAATACTGGACGTGGCGATGTCTGCTTTTGAAGAGACGGCCGTAGTGGATGCTTTGAAAGGTGAGGGTCCGATGACCGTCTTCGTGCCGAGCGATCTCGCCTTTGCCAGAATACCATGTGAAACGATGGAAGCTCTACTGAGTGACCCGGAATGGCTAAGGGAGGTGCTTCTTTATCACATATCGGAAGGTCTCTTCACAACCGGTGATTTAATCTTTGAAAACGAAGTGAGATCGCTGCAGGGAGAGATAATTGAGGTGAAAGTGGCTGAGTCAGGACTCTGCGTGCAGAACACTCTGATAAGCGTGCCCGATATAGAGGCAAGAAACGGAATCATACACGTTATCGATCATGTGATGTTCCCTCGGAATTCACGGAGAAACCTGCCATCAATCAATGAGACTCTAGAAGAAAAGGGATTCGCTCTCATGCGGACGCTTCTCGAAACACTGGATCCAGATATCCGCTCGAATGAGAAGCATCGTATCACCGTCTTTGCTGTGCCAAATGAGGCGCTACTCAATCTTGAAGTGGATATTAACCTGGTTTCCAGCGACCGAGAATCCCTGGAAAAACTGCTCGCTTTTCACGTCGTTCCAAACGAATACCTCCACTCTGAACTGAGGATCGCTCGGACAATATTTGCGGCAAATGGAAAGCCCTTGACCGTAAGGATAAGTGATCAGTCCACAATTAACGGAATCCCGATAGTCGAAAGAGATATTCTGTGCAGAGACGGAGTAATCCATGTAATCGAATCTCCCTTGATAATCGAACACTAGTCTAGTTAACAGCTCTCTTTCGGATAATCATCTTTCCGAGGGACACCAGTCCCCTGGATGAGACAACACTTCCGAAGGCGAGCGTTCCCAGTTTTCCGCCGGCTCCTCCGAAATGATTCGCGCTATAGATGAACATTATCCCCATAATCAGCGCACTGAAGAGAACTGCCTTTTCGCTCCTTAACTTCTCTCTGGAAGACATACCGACAAAGGAAGCAGCCATCACTACGGCCGCCATTACTGCCGCGTTTTCGGCACCAAATGCGGGAAGAAGCAGCCCTCCAAGCAGACTGACCAGAGAGGAGGCAAACACGGGGTCGTTTTTCAGCCTAATGCTTAATGAATAGGTCAGGACGGCGGCGCCAATACTGAAGAGCATTATGCTTATTCCAAAATGACGAAATTCAACGAGCACATCGAGCAACCTGCATCTGGAACTGGTTGAAACCAGTATCCAGCTACTGAAGGCTATCGTGCCAAGCTTTCCGCCGTATCCCTTGAACACATCCCTGGTCAAGAAGAATACCGTTCCCGCAATTGCTCCTGCAATAACAATATGTCCAAAATCATGAAGTACATCGGTAGAAACCATCCCGACAAAAGCTCCGCAATAGACTTCTACAGCATATTTCTTCACGATGGCAGTACCGAATAGACCGACAAGTGAAGCTGCAATAATTGCGCCGAGGCCGAGATAGATATTGACAACATATGCCGAAAGTGTGCCCGCAACAACCGCTATCAAAACAATCGGGTATTCCTTCAGCATCTTCGAGACCGGTTGTTTTGCCGGGAACTCTCGGAAAGCTTCCCATACAAAACCAACGACAATGATAGAAAGAAAGGGAACCATGAAGCTCTCCAGTTCAAGCGACGAAACTGCCGTTTGAACAAAAAGAAGAAGAGTCATCAAGACCAGTATCGTGAATCCCAACCATCTCATCCCCGGCCTCCAGATCATCTGCAAGAGCATTACCCCGTATGGGTTCCCGAGCGCAGTTCTTGCATCAAGATTATGGTTGTACACTGAACATACATAGTTCGATTCTCTTATCACTTACTGAACAAAGTCAATTGTGAAAAAAGGGAAATTCTGAATCAGATCCCGGCATTTCGAGTCGTCTATCTTCCTGGTTAATGATAGGTTGATATTTCTGCAAAGACCATTTTAAGTGCGATTAGGTAGTATAATGATTATATCGTATCCATCATTTTTAAGCCCCCCTAATTACTGATTAAGTCTCAAGGTTCTGGAGTTTTCTTGTTGCCGAGCGCTTAGATGGTGAGGATTCTTCATTCTGATAGTTTTTCGGGGCAGAAAGGGTTGGTATCATTGAAAAGACATTTTAAATTCCTTGTTTTCATTGCGATTGTTGCCGTGGTTGTTGTTTTATCTGCCTTTTCATTTACCTCCATGTGGGAAGATCCGCCGATTATTCCCGGCTCCGGCGTGACGGAAATAAGAATGTTGAGCGAATGGCTGCCCTCTATTGAAGGCACGATGCTGGATACTGAGGTCTATGTGATCAACGGCTCAGAAGAAGGTGGGAAGTTCCTTCTTCTCGGCGGAACGCATCCAAACGAACCCGGCGGCACTCTTGCAGCAATTGTATTTGTCGAGAACGTGTCTGCAATTTCGGGAACCATTTATGTGATACCTAGATCAAATCACAGCGCCTTTACCCATAATGACGCAATGGAAGGTTCTCCTCAATTCTTTTCAATACAATTGCCCGACGGCTCGCAAAGAGTCTTCAGATTCGGTTCACGGAGGACCAATCCCATTTCACAGTGGCCAGATCCGACAATATATCTTCACCCGACGGGGGCCACGCTGGGAGGCGGAGAAGTTTCGAACCTGAACAGGACCTTCCCCGGTCGAGAAGACGGTTATTCTACCGAAAAGGTGGCTGCCGCTATTATGAATCTAGTGCTCGAAGAGGAAATAGATCTGGTTTGCGATCTGCACGAGTCTTCGCCGGAGTATCCAGTAAACAACGCAATCGTCTTTCACCAGGATTCCGCAGAACTAGCAATTATGACTCAGATGATGCTCGAGATGGAAGGTGTCGACATCAGACTCGAAGAGTCTCCAGTCAATCTCAGAGGGCTTACTCACAGAGAGATCGGGGATAATTCAGATGCCCAAGTCGTTCTCCTCGAAGTATCAAATCCTTCACAGGGAAGACTGCGGGGAAAGACAACGGAAGATCTCGTTACAGAGGGAATCGACAAGTTCTACTTGCAGGCTTCCAAAGACGGTAAATTGTTCGCCCCGTATGACGAAACAGGTTATCCTCTAGATCTCAGAGTCGCAAGACATGTCTCAACTATAAGGGTTCTGCTAGATTCCTGGAACATGATGTTTCCCGAGAGGAGGATCCTTCTTTCTGACATTCCGACCTATGAGGGGCTGGTTGATGGTCTGGGGACTTATCTTAATCCAGTTTCATGAGAAACACACATTTCTAGATTGGAGGGGAAAGAATGAAAAAAGTAGTATTACTCGTTACACTTATTGCCTTTGCGTTTACGGCATCATTTGCTACCGTAACTGCTCCAACCGTTGCCTCTAGCAATGGAATGGTGGCTGCTGTCAACAATTACGCAGCCGAAGTCGGCGCAAAGATTCTCGAGATGGGAGGCAACGCTGTTGACGCTGCGATTGCAGTAAGTTTTGCTCTTGGCGTTGTCGAACCCTACGCGTCCGGTTTAGGCGGAGAAGGCTATGCCGTAATCACAATGGCCGATGGAAGCAAGTTCGCTATCGACTTCAGGAGCGCAGCCCCGATGGCAGCTTCTTACGAATCTCTTTCCGAGCTCGGACTGACCTTAAGCAAAGCTAATTACACTCCGAAGGGAGCCTGTGTTCCCGGAGTTCTTGCCGGAATAAAGGAAGCCTGGCTGTTGGGAGCTACACTTCCTCTGGCAGATCTCATTCAGCCAGCAATAGACCTTGCAAGAAATGGTTTCATAGTCGATGAAACATTTGCCCAGACTACTTCCGACAAATACGAACTTGTTCTCGAAAACGGCTTCGATTTCTTGAACGAGGGCTTTGTCTGGGAAGCCGGGTCAGTATTCACAAATCCCCAGCTGGCAGAGACTCTTGAAAGAATAAAAGAGGAAGGCATCGATACATTCTACACGGGAAGCCTCGCAGATGAGATCGAAGAATTCATGATTGAAGTCGGCGGTTTCATGAGAAAGTCGGACCTCGAGATGTACGGCGCGATCGTAAGAGAACCACTTCACGGGACTTACAGAGGTTACGACTTATACGTTCCACATCCGCCGGTTTCCGGCCCTCAGTTTATCGCCGTTCTCAATACTCTTGAGAACTACAATCTTCCCGCAATGAGCTGGGACGATCCTCTGGCAGTTCACATTATTCAGCAGGCGCTGGTTCTTGGAGACGTCGACAGAAGAGCTTACATAAGCGATCCCGAGTTCTACGATCTTCCTTATGAAGCCTTCATGAGCAAAGAATATGCGAAAACAAGATTCATGGCAATCGATCTGTCACAGGCCTTCGATCCGGCTTCTTACTACGACTATCAGGGAAACGCCTACCCCTTCGCCGATGGGTCGTCATACGAAGAGGTCCTTCTCGAAGCTCTCGAATCGGTAGCCGCTAATGAAAGCGGAGTGGAAGAATCGCCATCGACAACCCATTTCTCTATTGTTGACAAAGACGGAAACGCCGTAGCCTGGACCCAGACGATCTCGAGCTTCTTCGGTACAAGCGTTTATTTCAAAGGGTTCTTCTTCAACAACGAAATGTACAACTTCGCTTCTTCATACAGAGATTGGGATATAATTAACCTTACTGGTGGAATGAGACCGAGAACGACAATCTGTCCGACAATAATTCAGAAGGATGGAAAGGTTCGCTGGGTAATCGGTACACCTGGAGGCGGTAGAATAATATCCACCATGGTTCAGTTGGCAGTTGACCTTATAGACTTCAACATGCCTGTGGATCAGGCAATAAGAACTCCCAAGTTCGTTGGATACACGACTTACAAGGATCTTAGAATCGAAGAAGGCTATCCACAGACTACACTTGACTTCCTCGAAAAGGTTCTTGGGCATCAACTGAATGTATATTCATACCCCGATCTCTTCTTTGGCGGCCCTAATCTTGTTTCTGTTGAAGAAAACGGTTTGATGATAGGAGCCGGCTCCATAAGAAGAGGCGGATCTGCTTCAGCACCGGAATTTTGAGAAATAGAAAGGATGATGTGATTTGAAAAGGTTACTTATTGTACTTCTGATTATCGGCGTCGTGTCTGTTGGATTTGCTGCAGATGGGACCGAGCAAGGATGTATTCTTGAAGAACCCGTTGCAGTTACTTCGGCCGGGCAATCTCCCGGCGCGCTCCAGTTCACAATAGTTGCAAAGATGATCAAGCTGGAATACACTTTTGAAAAGCTTCTTAGCGTAGAGACTGTAGACATCTCTCAATTCAAGACCCTTGTGCTGGTCGTTGGAGCCAGTGGAAAGGGCCTTGGGGCTGCCAACATAGATATC
>DSBT01000259.1 GCA_011045915.1 Mesotoga infera | reverse complement strand
CCAGATGGCTCATGGAAACTGGACAGAATAATCGAGATGGCCGAGAGATTCACCATTGAAGGAGAATTCATAGCAATTTCCGGCTTCGAGTGGACGCTGACCAGTCGGGGACACATAACGATATACGATACCACTGAATGGATTGATAGAAGCACAACGGATCTATACGACATCTACCAGTGGATCGTGGATAAACAGGCAACCGCTCAATTCTGCCACCCTGGAAGGAAGTACGGTGACTTTTTCGATTTTGAATACTTCCCCGAAGTTGATCTTTATATAAACACGCTCGAAGTGGGAAATGGTGCCGGCTCGAATTCAAATAACGTGATAAAGGAAGAGTATTTCGAGCGTTATCAACGGGCTCTCAGTCGAGGCTGGCATGTAGGAGCGTCTGCAAATCAAGACAATCATCAGAAGAACTGGGCGACTGTAAACGATGCGAGAACGGCCTTCGTCATTGATGAACTAACAACGGAAAAAGTATATGAAGCTCTCAAGACAAGAAATATATACGCCACTGAAGATCGCAACGCCTTCATAGCATTCTCCGTTGAGGGCGCAAAGATGGGTGATACCCTGTATGACATTCCCAGAGCTACTCTGAAAGTCGAGTACAGCGACCCCGGCGAGCGTGTTCGAAGAGCGGCGATCTACAGCAACAATGGAATATTCGAACTGGATGTCTCCGGTGATGAGTGGGAAGTCGAGATTGATGTTGAAAATCCACTCTCATATAACTGGTACTTCGTCAAGATCGATCAGATCGACGGAAATGAGCTGGTCTCTTCTCCAATATGGTTTCAGAGCAGTACGAACAAATACCTTCTCAACGCGAGGACAATCGATCCAAGACCGGTTAAGGGACTCCCATTTGATGTCGGTTTCGACCTGATAAACTCTCTGAGAGAAGATCAGGTGATTTCGGTTGAAGTGAAGAGCGGAGAGACCACGGTATTTTCCAGGGACTATGAGATCTCTTCTATGACGTGTCTGGAGATAGTTGAGACATTTGAAACTGAAGAAGACTCTCTGGACTTCTTTGTAGATGATGAACTGGCATTTAGAATCAACGTCGATTTCGTCAGCTTCACAGCTCATCTCGACACTTCTCATGAGAATTACTTCCTGACTGAGTTGAAGCCGTTGACGCAGCTGCTAGAGGGTCTCGGCGGTGAGGTGAAGCCCGTAATTGGAGAGCTGACGGAGAAGACCACTTTCAGCGGTCAAGTCCTAATACTTCCCCTGCCGGATGCCGACACTTTTATGAAAGACTTCATGGAAATATCCGAAGAACAGGTTGATTTCATAGTTGATTATGTCAAGAACGGCGGGCTCCTCGTTATCGTACTAGCAAAGAAGCAGATCACTCACCCTTCGATCGAGAGTTATAAACTTCTGTTTGAGAAACTCCCTTGGATAGTCGAACTTGAAGAAGGCGGAAGATCTGTCTCTGGAACCAATACCAATAATTTTGAGATAGAAGACGGGGGAGGAGTCGTGATTCTTACCTGGGAGGAAGCGGCTGGAACGGAGCGAATAATTGAAGGAACAATGGGCTATATCGAATTGAAGCTAGGCTTGAGATGAAGTGAGGGATCAATTTGTCTAGATTGGAGAGTTTCACACTTGGTGAGGAAGGGAGAAGAATATTTGGAATATGCGAGTATCCTTCCTCAGGGAAAAGCTTCCCTACAGTCTTGATGTTTCATGGATTTACTGGAGAACACATTGTATCCACATTCAAATTTCCGCGTCTATCGAGAAGGCTTGTCGAAAGGGGAATCGCAACTATACGATTCGATTTCAGAGGATCTGGCGACAGCGAAGGCGAGTTCGACGAAATGTCGCCTCTGACGGAGCTGCGAGATGCTGAAGAGGTTTTCGAGTTTGCTCAGACGCTGGAATGGTGCTCGGGAAAATTCGGCGTAATTGGCTACAGTCTCGGAGGAATGGTGGCATCGATCTTTGCGGGCAGACATCCGGAGATAAGCGCACTGCTGCTATGGTCTCCTGTTATCATGAACCAGGAGTTTTTCCATAGGGAGGATTATACTTCTGAAGCAGGTGAGAAATTTAGGGATGTGTTAGGCCTGAAACTCGGGCCGTTATTCTTTGAGGATGGACGAAGCGTAGACGCTTCAGAGGAGTTGAGAAACTATTTTGGAGATCTTCTAATAGTACACGGATCCGACGATGAATCAGTTCCGTATCTTCCGGTCAAAGAATACGCAGACCAGAGGGGACTCAGTATTCATACAGTGGAAGAAGCGAACCACAAATACCAGAGGATCGACTGGATCGAAGAACTCTTTTCTGTTTCCTCTGACTTTCTAAGTAAGACCCTTTTGTAGCGGGCGTCAGGGCGCCCGCTATCCTATTATTTGTCTCCTTATTTCATCAAGAGTTTTGTCAAGCAGCTTAATCTCAGATCGGAAAGTCAATTCCCCTTCGTAAGTTTCAGGAATTACCAATCCCCGCCTGGACAATCCAGCTAGAACTTCTATTGCATTATGCCGATGCAAGCCTGACAAATCTACGATACTCGAGAGAGTATGACTTGAGTGCAGAACCTTGCGAAGGATCTCGATTGATTCTCTTTTGGCCATCGTACTCATTATGCCGGCAGCATCTTGCTTTTCGACCGTAAGGCTTCGCTCCCTTGTCCTGTCGGTGCCCACAACAGAGATAATCGAGTTCTTTTCTGGGACCTCAATTGTAATTTCAGAACCACCAAGAGACCATGAAAACAGTAACTTTGTCTCTTCGACCGATGTATTAGGAGCATCAAGATCAAGGAGAAAGCGCAAGTAACTGCTTCCGAATTCTCTGAGATTCTCCTCGAGAAGTTCTTGCGAGTAAGAAATCGAAAGGTCATAATCTGGCGATGGCAGCGAATTTTCACTACCGAATTCCAGGAGTTCCACAAAAGAGTCACGCGTTTCTGACTGATTCTTAAGCATTTCAATGGCTTCGTATCTGTCCAAATTGGTGAGAGTAGGATTTGAGAAGGCGAAATCCAAAGCAGCCTTTTCGTTGCGTCCGAAAGACTGGATAATCATGTCGCCTAATTCATCTGGCTCCTTGAAATCACTGCTCAAGAACATATGAAGCAATCTCTCCGGCGAAGTCCTCTTGATCAAGCCAACGAGATCTGAAGAAGAAGGGGAGTCCTCAAGGAAGAGGTAGGGAACGATCCTAAGACCAAAAAAGGCTTTCCATCCGAAAAACCTTTCCAGCAGTTCACGATAATTTGGCGGTATTGACAGACGCAATTTAGAGACCCAGTCTGATATAAAGTCAGAAGATCCGCGGTCGTTATGGATCATTCTTTCGTGGTTATTGAGCCTGAACAAAGACATGAGCAGCTCGATTCCGCTTTCCTTCACGATTGAGATATTCATGAAAAGACCCTCCAAAAACTCACAGCATATCTGTGCGCTTTACCAACAATGTTAATAATCAATGAGGGGCAAAGAGATCTTCCTTACACTATTATGCCTTAAACACGAACTCAAAGGGAAGAGCAAAGTGGCGAGTAAGGGGTCACGGGCTTCGCTGAGCAAGGCGATTGACTCCTGCAGTTATCAGTGCTCGAGAAGAATGAGATACCGAACCGGGATCACGAAAAAATCACGTGAAATCATTGGCTGTCATCCCGTAGAGTCTGACCTGACGCCCTTAGATCCGATGTGAGCTTAAGAACGATGACCCGCTGATCGCTGTTCAAAACAACGTTGTCCGTCAACGGTCCACGGTCCACAGAGAAGAGCCTTTCACGAGACTTAGAGAGTTTCATGGCTTTTGCTCTACAACTTGCACACTGGAACTTGGAACTGTTTCAAAGATCGAGATCCTGACCAGCATTGTCAGGATGACTTGAAGTAGCAAAAGTCAGTCATCCCATAAGGCCCTCCCTGATTAGTGCGTCCGCAAATCCCTGTTCCTGTCATCCCGTAGCGCCTGCCCTGAAAGCCTGCCCCAAAATGCTCCTGTTCAGGGAAACTGATCGGGATCTGGTTCTTTGAAAACGGTTCCGAAAACCTGCTGAATACTTTGAAGAACCAACAAAGCGAAAATAAGGACTAACCAGCTTGTTAGGGCGTATTTGCGCTTAAGAACGATGACCCGTTGAACGCTGCAAAAGATGGTTCGCCGTTGACCGTTTAATAGCAAGGACCCGTTCACTGATAAGATCATAGACCAGATATTGATCAGTTTTGGCAGCTGACGAAGTGAGCTGGTTCTGACAAACTGGATTTCATTACTCTTGATTTTTAGGGGGCTCTAGCTCTTTGCCTTGATCAACCACCATCCACGTACCACAGAAGACGGCTCTTCCGCCCGGCGT
>DSBT01000258.1 GCA_011045915.1 Mesotoga infera | reverse complement strand
GGGAACGGCCGTAGTCGAGGGAGACGCGATAATAGAGGGACGGCTTGCAGAAGGGAGAATAGCGAAGCTTCTCAAGATAGAAGAGGGAGCGCCGATCTTGTATTACGAAAGAGTAGGCTGCACTGCTCTGGGTGAGCATGTTGAGCTGGTGCAGTGCTGGTACGAAGCGACCCACTACAAATTTCGGATACATTTGACTACAAAGATTTGAAGGGAGCGATAATCATGAAGAAAAGCGGAATTCTGAATAAGGAGATATGCAATCTAATAGGTTCGATGGGTCACACAGACTTGCTGGTAATATCTGACTCAGGCCTGCCTATTGCTTCTGACAGATACAGGATAGACGTAAGTATTGTAGGCGGAAAGCCAGGGGTCTTCGATGTTCTCGATCCTGTGCTGGAAGAGCTTCAAGTCGAGAAGGTAATCTTCTCCGAAGAGATGAAGAGCGTTAGTCCGAAATGCCTCGAGGAGACTTTGAAGCATCTTCCTGAAGGCATAGAAGTGGAATTCGTTCCCCATGTCAGATTCAAGGAACTCACCAACACGCAGTCAAAAGGAGTAATCAGAACCGGCGAGCAGATACCGTACTCCAGTATCATTCTCGTTGGCGGGGTAACCTATTGATGATCCGTTTACAGCTCGCAAACGACACTCACATAAAGGCCGGCTTTCTAAAGACCGCAAGTGAAGTCGCGGATTACATAGACATTCTCGAAGTCGGTACGCCTGCCGTTCTTGCGCACGGAGTAGCTCTGGTAAAAGAGGTAAGCGAGATCCTGCCCGATCATGAGATCCTCGCCGATATGAAGATTGTAGATGGAGGTTATCTCGAAGCGGCGATGGCCTTTGAAAATGGGGCAGATATCGTGACGGTTCTCGGGTTTGCTTCCTTCAAGACGATTTCGGAAGTCAGAAAGGCTGCCGACCAGTTTGGCGGAGAACTTATGCTGGATACAATAGAGATTTCCGATCTCCAATCCTTTGCAGAAAAGGTCTCTCCACTATCACCGGATTACGTATGCATCCACACCTCGGCCGATCTGAGCGGTGTGGGTGAGAGCATGCACCTTCTCGAGTATGCGAAAAAAATTGATATCATAAGGAGAGTTCTTCCAGAAGCAAAGATCGCCGTTGCGGGCGGAATATCTCCCGACAATCTCTCCCATGTCTTCCCGCTGAAGCCCGATGTGGTAATCGCGGGACGATCGATCTGGGAGGCTGAGAACCCTGCAAGTGTGGCATCGGAGATAAAGAAGAGACTGGAGAAGGGCTCATGAAATTCGAAGGCACGCTTGATGTTGTTATTGACGAGATCAGATCCGTCCTTTCCGGAGTTACAGATGAATCGATCGAAGAGCTTTCCGGAAGTATTCTAAAGGCAAGAAGAGTCTTTCTCTTTGCGATGGGCCGCTCTGGCCTGGCGATCAAGGCCTTCGCGATGAGGCTTATGCATCTGGGCTTGAAGGTCCATGTTGTGGGAGAAGTAACCAGCCCCTCTTTGGGAGGGGGAGACCTCTTAATCATCGGATCTGCGTCGGGGGAGACTCCTTCAGTGGTTCTTAACTGCAAGAAGGCCCGAAAATTTGGAGCCGGAATAGCTTCTATAACTGCCAGCAGTGAATCTACTGTGGCGGAAGTAAGCGACATAGTCATTACGATTCCCACTAAGACACCAAAAGTGCCCGACAGGGCTGGCGTCTCTTCGGTTCAACCGATGGGGAATCTATTTGAACAATCACTGTTGATTCTAACGGATATTATTGTAATGAATTTAATGGAGAAATTGAGCATAGATTCTGAAATGATGTTCAAGAACCACGCAAATCTCGAATAAGGGAGGCCAAGGAATTGAAGTACAAAAAAGTCGAAAAGATAGAAGAGAAGCTATCGGCGCTCGGTTACGGTTGCTGGGGAATCTCCGGTCCGTCATTCTGGGATGGGACGACAGACGAAGACTCGATCAAGACTATTGAGAGGGCAATAGCCGGAGGAATAAACTTCTTCGATG
>DSBT01000257.1 GCA_011045915.1 Mesotoga infera | reverse complement strand
GCGACCTCTTCATACTCTGTTCCCGGCAACCACAATGCGCTCAAAGACAATCCCGTTTCATTCAATCCATCTGAAATTGCTGTGGGAATATCAAAAGCATTCAATCCCACAAATCCATATTTATTTTCCCACGAGACCGATTCAGACCCATCGGGCATATGACTACTAAAACTGTCACCCCTGTTGAAGAAGACAACTTTCGAGTTCAGAGGATATGAAAACTCCATACTTCTACCTGAGATAACTAAACCATTGTTTTTTTCAGGCGAAAGAAGAAACTCCGTACATCCAATTGAAACAGAAAGGAAAGCTACTAAAAGAGCAAAGATCACTGTAAATTTTCTCATCCAATTACCTCCTTTTTGCGAGAAATCCAAGAACAGTAATGACGATAGAACCATGAACTCCATGAGAGGTTTCCAGAAATCGAACGCAGAAAACAAGAATTTACAAGAAGTATAAACTAAATCAGGAGCCATATAAGCATTATACCTCAACTGTACTTTGAAGATTTTTCATTTCTGAGCAGTAATATGCAAGAAAAGAAAAGATGGAATCTTGATTGATACATTCCGATCCCATCTCAAGTTTGAAAGATCTAGTTAATTCCGATTACCAGAAAATCAGTGTTTCTATGCAGCCTCCTTGCCCATGAATGCAAGAACTATGTGGTTTACACCAAAAACCAGCAGCGTTATTCCAATCATTACAGCAACCGACAGACCGGCAATGAGAGGATGTAGAATTAGTATTATTCCACCGAATAACACAAGCACATTGAAGACAATGCTCAGAAAGTAGATTCCCTTTCCCGCCGGTTTCAACTGATCGGCGTTTATCAGGTTGTTAATGGCATCCACAATAAACCATATCGCTATTATGAAAGCAAACACATTTGCGGCAAAAAGCGGTCTGAAGAGAAATATTACCCCCGTAATAGCCAACAATATTCCTAGAATTAGCGCGAAGAAGACCTTAGCTCCGGTTCGGTTTTCAAGTTTGAAGAAGGCAACTATCAACATAATTCCACGAACAAGAACAACGATACCTAACATTATTGCAAGGGTAAGGAACGTTGCAAGAGGATTACTCAGAGAAAAAACACCTCCAATTATCAACACGAAACCCACTAGAAGAGAGATCCAGTCGAACTTCTTTGCTTCTGCCATGCTATCCACCACCTTTACCCGTTAACATAAGAACGGGTCTTTTTTAGATCATTTGCTTTTTGTAAGAATCAAGCGCCATTGTGTTCCATGAAGCCCAACGGAGCTCCACCTGACTTCTTTCACGACAACAAGGTCCATTCCACGAGAAAAGAAACTGTATTCTCCCACCCCAGATTCCTTTTGAGTTATCTCGGTACCCAGCACTCTTAGTTCCTCAAATGGTTCGTAAAGTCGGTCGGCGAAGAGGTTCCTGCCTATCTCCATTTCATCCTGGTCGTAGAATATCAAGCCATCCGGCTGCATGACCCAGAACTCATAGGGTTCATAGTTATTCGGCATTATGAGGGGTGCCAGAAAGGTTTCCGGCTTTATCAGGAAGCTTAGAGAACCTGAGAGTTGACCTTCCTTAGTAAATACTGGCCATTCAAGATCAAGAGCGGGGAAGCCCTCAACAGCAACAAAACTCTGACTCAATACAGGTAATCCCCTCCTATGGAGTTCAACTACCTGTTCTTGATCTCCAATCCAGTCTCCTTCCACATAATCGAATTCATCAGGGTATATGTACTTCAAAACGCCTTCCATGTCTATGAATGATACGTTTACAACCTGGGGATTGTTTAAGTACAGATCTTTAAGAATTTTCCTTACGCCGGAAGGGTCCTGAAGAACCCTTCTTATATCTTCCGCTCCTTTTGCAAGGGAACTGTCCATGATGTTGAACTGCTCCTGAATTTTTTTCTGTACACTCTTAAGCAGAAGATCCATATCCTTCTTTTCGGCAACATCATCGATCGATTTGGATATCACAAATGTCCAGCCACCATGTGTTGATTTCTTGAAGTACGCAGTATTCAAACTCTCACCGTTTGAATAAATCAAACTCCCGTTGTCAGTTGAGAGTCCTTTCAATCTCTCGCTTAAACCGACCACCGGGTAGTCCAGAGAACCAAGTAGAAGTGCGGTTTCGTCTGTCATAGCAAGTGAATTCTGTGCATCGAAGACGTAGAAGTGAATATCTGGAAGGAGAATTAAACGTTCTATCAGTGAGAAATTCCAGTTATCAAAAAAGGCAGATAGACCTACGAAAGCCGAAATCTCACCGTTATCCTTAACAGGAACTGCGAAAACTATCGATCTCTTTCCCGTAGAACGACTAAGTACCTGATAACCCAGTACCTCTTTTCCCTCCAGAAGATCAGGAAAGTAGCCGCGATTCGCCAGGTTCAAACCGGTCCAGTCTCTTTGAACGGTATAATATCCGCCATCCGCGAGAATATATAAACCAAGACCTTCATACTCCATGTTGAATTTCTCAAGCATGGGTCGGATGAATGACCAGTCTCCAGACTTCACTTCACCACAGGATGCAAGAATCCTAAGTGAACTCATAATTCCCAAGAGCCGTTCTTCAAAAGACGTCATGATAAGGTTAAGAATGCTCTGAGCTGGTATCGACCAGTCTGTGATAACTTCATCAACTATGTCGGTCCAGCCGATATTTAGCTCTATATTCCACTTACCGAGAGCTTCAATATTGAGAAGTGTTTTCGGATTTTTCGAAGTCTCTATCTCGATTTCTGATGCGGAACTTCCTGAGAGGATCCTAGATGCCAAAATCGCTGCCTGTTTTCCCTCTTCAAAACCAGGATTTACGACTCCACCGACGGCTCCGTCTCGAACAATGAAGTCAGATACACCGAAGACGGGACCAGAGGAGTTTTCCACCGTCCACTGTATCACGTCACGAGCGTTGACTGTGTTGCCAGATATGTCCTCGATTGTTCTCACTGTGAGAAGAACGACCGCTTCACGCCGAGACACACCCTCTACGTACTTTTTCCAATCATCAAAAACCTTGAATCCTTCAATCTCTACCGGTTTATCTTTGAAATCGAGATTCTGTAGCTGTTCTTTCATTCCCTCAAAGGTCTCGCTGTTGTCTCCTATAAAACGAATGGTCTCAATTTCAGGAAAGAGTTCAAGTATCATCGAGTTGGTTTCACGAGCGAAGATCACTTCTTTCACACCGGTTTGATTCGCGTTGGTTGAATAATGAACCGAAGGATCGAGATTTACACCACAGAAAATAACCGGCGCATCGAGATAATCCTTTGCGAAATATTCCATCGCATTGTCATCACAGGCGATCAATATGTCCGGATTGAAAACAGACGCCTCTTCTGAGGCCAACACCCCGGACTTGATCTTCCATTCTTCCGAAGTCTGAATGCGGGTGTCCATGTAGAAGACTTTCCACTCGAACGAAGGATCGGACAATACGGTCTGAATACCGTCAAGAAGCTCTTTAGACCAAATGTAATCATTATCATAGCTCTGTACGACCATAATCTTCGTAGCCACAATATGAGAGCAAAATATAATTGAAAGAAGAAAAATGACCAATAATATTTTTCTCATTGAGAAACCACCCGTAGAAATAATTGGACCCCAAACAAGTGGATTATATGATATACGAACTCAAACCCAAGACAATCTAGAGTGTGTGATACTGCGGCAGATGACATGACTCAGACTTAGAATGCCGGAGATCCCTTTAAATCATGTTTTTGAATTAAGATTCTTCGTTTGTTTCTTCCTAAAAAACTGTACCGCTGCAAAATCATTTGTTATCAT
>DSBT01000256.1 GCA_011045915.1 Mesotoga infera | reverse complement strand
CTCATTTCAGTAATTCAAACTCAAAGAAATGAGATAGGAGAGTTGGGAAACGCTTAACCAGTGTCCTTTGAAGAGATTTTCAAGACTTACGTTGCATTGACACCGCAACCTCACCGTGATAGAATGAACTCTGTAGGGTGGAGAGATGGCCGAGAGGCCGAAGGCGCGTGCCTGCTAAGCACGTGAGGGTTTATACCCTCCGAGGGTTCGAATCCCTCTCTCTCCGCCATTGTATTGTTTATGGGTGCCCGTAGCTCAGCTGGATAGAGCGCTAGACTGCGGATCTGGAGGCCGGGCGTTCAAATCGCCCCGGGCACGCCATTAATCTTTCTTTATAAAACCATTTCCTTTAATTTTTCCATCACATCTTTCGGTTTCGATATGCCATATATGCAGTTTGCTGGGTTTGCAACAAACTCTTTCTCAGTGCTGACGCTTCCCACAAAGGCTCCCCCACGAAGGTTCTGAGTTCCTGCATCGGTCGTAAAGCCTCCCATTACCCCTCTATCTCCCGAACCCATTCCAGACGAGGTTACAGGAATCACGTGACCAACTCCCATTATGAGTTCGAAGAAGTTTCTCTTTAGCATGACGTTTGTAATGTGTCTGGCGACAATCATATGAGAGTTTGCGCTGAACATTCCGTGGGTAATCTCCACTCCGGCATCGCTGAACTCGTACTTGAAAGATTTCCTGTAAATCTCCACGAACATGACACCGAGCAGCCCCGCTACCGTGAAAAGAAGTACCGGCCCGTTGTCGAACAACGGTTTGAGATCATTGTAGGTCTTCTCGGGGAAAACGTACCTTATCAACCAGCCGGCAGCATTCAAGAGCGCCGGCCAGAAGAACCAGCCGAATCTCCTTCGGGAGAACGCCAGTAGAATTCCTGGAACTACTGTCAAGGCTATCCAGATTGCTATAAGAAAAAGGCGATTGTTTCCGTCTATGCCCGACAGGTCAAAGTTCAGATAGAATATGATTCCTAGAAAGAAATAGTAAGGATAGATGAAGTACCTGATCATAAAAGAGCGACGTGTTGGTTTAAGGTTCATTCGTATCGCCTCCGGCTTTTGAGACCATTTGAAGGAGTTCCGTCTCAAAGCTCACTTGATCTTCAAGTACAATCTTCTCTGCCTTTCCGTCTTTAAGAAAGAGCAGTGTTGCTTCAACGGGGGACAAGAGATCTCTGAGAATGTAGAGGTAGAACCTCATCTGGAATCGGTACTTTTCGACGAATCCGGGACTCCAGTTCGCATATTTGAAATCTACAATCCTCCACTTTCCGTCCTTCAAGTATAGTTTATCAACAATTCCGATCAAAACATACTTCCCGAACCCATGTTGAAAGTGGAATTCGCTTAACACTCTTTCGGAATCTTCAATTTCCTTGATGATTTGATGTTGGACCAGTCCTGAGAGAACTCTCTTCACTTCAATCAGATCATCGTCGCTGAAGCTAACCCTGTCAACAGAGACCGGTCTTCCTCCGTCGATGATCGATTTCAGAGTTAGGGGAAGTCCTTGAACACTTTTCATTCCCAGCGGTTCCAGGATGCTGTGGGCCAGTAACCCGATATTTGCCTTTCGCTTCACGAGGTCCGGACTTCCGGCATCTAATGCAGTTTCGAACTCGGCCTCGTAGTCAGAAGTTATGAAGGTCGGCGAGAGGTATTTGACGTAAGAAGAATCGGCAACCGGCATTACCGAAGCGATTTCCGGCAAAGAGAATTCAGTTCTGGAGGACCTGTCCTCAAGGGAAGCAAATTCCCCTGGAGAGAACGGTTCGGCTATTTCCTTCAAGAAACTGTTTATCTCGCCGCTTTCCGGCTCTAGCAGAGATCCTGAAAGCAAGATTGACCATGGGCGTGAAGAGTCTCCTTTTCCGTTTAAACTAAGAATAAGCATTTCACGTGCCCTCGATAAGGCAACATAAAGTGTCCGCTTCTCTTCTTCCAGTTCCTTTTCCTCTTCCTGTCTCGCCAGTCGTCCAATTCGGCCCTCTTCATCTTTGTCAGGCTTACTCTTCGTAATGAGAAATCCCTTCTCATCAAAGAAGAGCCGCTTACTGGAGTTTCTTTTTTTCCAGTACATGTCGGCAATTACGACAATAGGAAACTCCAATCCCTTCGACTTGTGAACAGTAAGTATCTTGACGCTATCCGACTCTTCTGTCTCGAGAGTGGCTTCAGATTCATCACTTGAATCAACAAACGCCCTTATGTTTGAGGAAAGCTCGCGGAGGGAACTACCCATTCTATCAAGGTCCTGGGCCAGCTCAATCAGCTTCTTCACGTTGGCAATCATTCTCTCGCCGGACTTAAGTGTTGACAGCTTCGCCAGATACTCAGTTTCATCAACAAATCTCTGGAGAATATCGCTCGGGGAGAGCACATGTTTGAGCTTCCCAAATTTATCGAGCAGCTCCTTCAACTGAAAGAATCTTCCATCGTTGCTTTCCTGCAGAACGAAATACAGCGGAACACGACTCATGCCTTGTCTGACCCTCAGAGAGAGCATTTCATCAAGTGTAGCTCCAAAGGCCGGTGATAGCAAGAATGACGCGAGATTGTTATCATTCAAGGGATCGACGAGGAGATCAAGCCAGGATAGGGGACCGGTGACCTCCGGCCTTTCGTAGAAGTTTCTGCTGCCGACGGTATAGAAGGGAATATTCATTTCTTCGAGAGCTGCTTCGTAACTCGTAACTCTGGAAAATGTTCTCAGGAGGATAGCAATATCTCCAGGAGTTATTTGACGCTTTAGGCATCCTCCTGACTTGTTTCTGAAGACAATTTCCTCTTCGAGAAGCGCCCTTATAGTCTTTGCCACTCCCTTTGAGTCGTCTGAGTTCTCGCTGCCAATTATTCTCACTCTTGAGGAGTTAGTGTCAATTTCGTAAGGGATCGATTCGACGTCTTCCCCATAAACTGAACGAAAGAATTGGCCTTCAGTGTTCTCTTGCATCACTCTCTTGAAAAATCTGTTCTGGAATGAGACAAGGTCGGGATGTGAGCGTCTATTGATCCGGAGATTCTTGACAGCTGCTCCGCTACTCTTGAAGGTATCCATTGTCTTGTTGAAGACCGAGACGTCTGCTCCTCTGAAACGGTATATGGATTGCTTTGCGTCACCTACGAAGAAGACATTGTTTTTGCCATCGGACTTGAGTAGTCTGATTATCTCGTTTTGAAGCTCATCTGTATCCTGAAATTCGTCAACAAAGATGTATCTAAACCGATTGCTGTACTTCTGCTGCACATCAGGCATTTTCAGCAGAAGATCTCTCGTTCTGGTCAGGAGTTGATCGAAGTCCAGGAGGCCGGAACCCGTAGTTCTCATTTCGTAATCAGACAGAACTGCCCTGTAAGATTCCGCGAATGCCTTCGAACCGTCGATGATTATTTCGGCATCCGAGCCCAGATCTCTGCCTGAACACTCAACGGGGGAGGGGTTAAGATAGAATGAGTGCCTCTCCCTCGACAATGCATCTTTCATCAATCTAAACGCCTTATCGAGTCCCATCAGCCGAATGAGCGGCTCAATAGATTCCAGGTTCTCTTCGAAGTAAGTCCTGACAACCTTTTCCTCAAGTGAGGATCTCCTCATTCCGTTGATAATCTGAAATCCCGGATCTATGCCCGCGAAGAGGGCGCACTCCCTCAGTATCCTTTCGCAGAAAGAGTGAATGGTGGAGATCCAGGCGTATGAGAGCTTGCTTCTCAAGAACTTCCACTTCCCCGGTTCACCGTGAGAGATCCTGAGATCAAATTCGCTTATTACACGGTCCTTCATTTCTCTTGCAGCCTTATTCGTGAAGGTAATTGCAACCACGTTGTGGACATCAAGCTGCTCGCCAAGCCTGAATGCTCTTTCAAATACTCCGACATACTCCTTAACCAGTGTATATGTCTTCCCCGTACCGGCAGAAGCGGTGACAAACATGTCGCTATTCACTATCTGATCCACCTTCCCTCCAGGTGATCGCTCTCTTGACAGCTGCGAATTTGCAGTTGTAGCACTGGTTTGAAGAACGGATGAACGAGGGTGGAAATCTCCCCGAATAGATTCCTTCGGTTATCTTCCGGAGCCATTCAAAAAGCTCAGACTCCCTAACGATTCTTTCTGTTTTTCTCTTGTTCGCAAACTCCCAGGACTTCTCTTCGTCTGAAGAAATCGTTCTAAAGGCAGATTTGTTAACTACTCTTCCTATCAGTGTCTTGAAACCCCCCCCTGCAACATAGTATCCTTTCTCTTTAAAGAGTTTGTCTGCAACGATAGAATACAGGAGAAGCTGCTTTTCGTCACCGCTGTCGCCTCTTTTGTAGTCTATGAGATACATTGCGCGGCTCGATTCATCGAGATCAAGTCGATCGATTTTGCCTCTCAAGAAGAAATCAGACTGCAGTTCTACCGGTTTCGTATCTCCAATTCCGAAGGCTTTCTCGAAAGCGAAAGGAACGAAATCCCCCTGCATGAAGTTCGGTTTCTTGGATTCTCTTTCAGTAATGTAGTCCCTGAGAATCTCTTTAAGCCTTTCGAATTCAAACCGAAAGACTACCTCGCTATCGTGCATCAGGTGTCTGGAGATATTCTCGGAAAGAGAGCTCTGCCAGTCCTTGGTCTTTCCGGAAAAGAAATCTCTAAGAACGGAATGGAAAATGTTTCCCTCATCGAGGGCTGTTAGCTCAAAAATCCTTTCCAAAGAGACATCGAGACCTACAACGTAGGAAAGAAAGAATGAAAATGGGCAATCGTCGTAGGACTTCAGACGCGAGAATGAGAAGACCTTGCCGACGATCCTGCCTAGGTCTCCTGTATTTTCGACAGACCAGCTCAACTCCCTTCCAAACTGGGTAAGGACTGAATCGAGCGGTTTCAGTGGCCCGAATTCCTTAAGATCGTTCCATGCTTCGCTTCTGAACAGTCTTGCTGCCGCAATCTTCAGCTCTGATTCACTCATCGATGATCCCAGTTCCGGAATATATCCGAATCTTCTGCCGGCCCTTCTCCCTTCCCGGAGGATTTCACACCCCGAACTCTCCAAAACGCTCTTCAGGTAAGGAGATGGAAGAATTGGTTCACCGTCAACCGTTGACTCGGGAAGAGTAAACCTTACAGACTCAAGTGCCGAACTTACTGATATGTGGAGATTCAGTCTCTGGTGCATCTCCTCATCCAGAAGAAGATCCCTGGGCTTGATCTCCCCAAATTGGGTGAAACTGTACAATGGATTCAAACTGACATGAGGATATGCGCCGTCCACGAAGCCGGCAAACAGCTTGATCTTCTTCTTCGAAAAGCGCGAATTTATCAGCGATTGCACTTCGACTCTGTTTGCTTTGCTCCTCGAAAGAGGGAATTTGTCATGCCTGAGCACAACCATTAGATACCTGTAGTACTCTTGCGGAGAGATCAGCTCCTTGCCCATGAACTTGAGGAGTTTCTCCAGATCTGTAAGAGTGTGATCGAAGAGCCTTCTAACTGCCGCGAATTCCTGCTCCTGCAAGTCATTCTGATACTCATCAAAAGCATCTGTCAGTGAGAGTTCCTTCTCCCAGCCAATCAACATTTCACGATAACTTCCCACCGACCTCTTTCTCAAGCTTCTGAAAGGTTCAAGAACGCTGAAAATCTTCTCAATTGCGGGCAGAAGATCGCCTTCAATACGTTCAACGATTCCGGCAAGCTCTTCCGCAGCGCTCAGTTCAAGCTCATCCTCGGCCAGTGAGATTATGGCCTCGCGCCTCGCTTCAATGTGATGAACAAGCCTTCCAAGGTGTTCCTGCCACGAGAGTCTTCTCTTTTGGAGCGACAGCCTGAGACCTGCCCTCTCGTATATTATTCTAGACATTGAAGATACGTACTCAAGAAATTTCGAATCTATTTCTCCTCCATAACCGGAGTCGCCCATTGCGATGATCTTCTCAGGCGGGAAACCCAGAACAGCAGTCTCTAGAGGAAGAATCAACCTTCTGATCGAGAGAGAGGAGTAAAGCTGCTCATCACCTTCAATTCTGCAGGGAACCCCATACTCGCGGAGCTTTCCCGAGAGCAGTTTTCTGTAAGCGAAGAAGTCCGAAGCGACAACTGAGATGTCGCCCGGTTCGTGCCCCGATAAGAGCAAGGATTTCACAAACCTCGATATTCCCTCAATCTCCGCAAAGATATCGGGGTAAACGACTATATCGACCGATGCGCAGGCTTGCTTTCCGCTTGCGGATGAGAAAAGAGAGTCTTTGAAACTCTCGAATTCACTGGAAGGAGGAGTCTTTTCGAAAAAAATCCTTCTGACCTCCAGTTCCGGTAGATTCTCGCCTATTTCATCTACCGTTTCCAGAATCGAATCGATATTCGAGAACAGGAACTCCTTTCCGGGCTCTTGGGGAACGGTGATGAAGACCTCGTCATAAGCTGGAATTACGGCCTTGAAGAAATGCTTAAGGGCGTGACTGAAGTCGTGGAACCCATCGAGGAATAAGTACCTGCCGAACTCCCCGCATCTGAGATCCCTTTCGCAGTCATCGATTTGAGTGTAAGCATCGAAAGTGTCAAAAATTCCCTTCTTTGATAATCTGTTCTGAAGCTCGACATAGATTGACTCGAGAATCGCCGACACCTCATCGTCTTCAGAGAACATCTCTCCAAAACCACCGTTTTCCTTTACGTCGTGCACCATTTCAAGCAGATAATCGACGAATACCGGCGAATCGGCGAGTTCTTCTCTTCCGATTTGATCGAGAATATCCCCAATTTCCATTCTTATCAGATGGTTTCCCACATGGATCGATGCCGGATTAAGTGCGCTGAAAAGCTCGACGGCAAACTGATCCATCGCAAGAAATCTGGAAGCGGGAATCGTTCCAACTCTTGAAATAAAGCTTTCTCTGACATATCTGACATGATCTCCGGAAGGACCGACAAAAAAATAGGAAAACGGGTCTTCCCTGTGCGCTGCCTCTAGCTCTTGAAGCATTCTTTCCGTTTTTCCGGAGGCCGAAGGCCCGATGAAAAGCGTGATTCTCATATATATCCTCCCACTAGTAAGATTCTATCACCCGCGAAGGAGTGCCGACAAAGAGCCGCCGAAGTGCGGAACTTTTTTCGGAAAGAGATGCTCAGTTCAATCTTGAAGAAAATCAAATCGAGATTCCTTGAGGCAGATTAACTTCTTATTCGATCTGCCTGTTTATGCAGCTCTTGACTCCAGTAACGTGGAAAGGCTTAATGAGGAGTTTCGGGACCTTTGATGCAGGCAGCTCGTTTCAATAGTATTCGATTATCCTCTCAATTGCTGACAAGAGACTGAACTCATTGCTTTTCTCTTTATACAGCCGTTCTTCAATCCAGTTTCCTCTAGAATCGAAAGTGTATTCGATCCTGAGGTGGAGTTCTCCCGCAATGTATTCTCTGGAGGTAATCAAGCCGGTTGAATCATAACTGTATTCAGCGATCACCACTGTTTCTTCTCCGCAGAAGGCCTCAAGAAGAACAACATCTCCCTCAGCATTTCTTGAAATGGTTGTCTTGAGGGAGCCCGAGTATTCTAGAGAGACATAGAAGGGCTCCACAGGGAGTGATACCCAGACGGTCCCTTCCACCTCTTCTTCCATTTCACGCTTTTCGACAATTTCAAAGTACCCGTCCGATACTCTTCTCAGACTCTGAACGACTGATCCGCCTGAGAAAGTGTTGGTTTTTCTATCGAAAATGAAATCCACATCGCTGATCGTTGTTCCTTCGTTCAGAGAAAGCGCGTTGTTTATTGAAAAGATCTTCGAAAGGCGAGAGTCGTCATATTCGTAAACTGTCCTCGAAGTGAGCTTGCCGCTTCCATCAAGAACCGATTCTTCCAGAACTCTGCCATCTTCGTCCAGAATGAGTTTGGTCTTTGAAAGAACCGCGCCGAGTTGATTTGTCCTCACTCTGTGTATCTCCCGACCTTCTCGTTCATAAGTGATCTCGACTCTTTCGACCAGTCTGTGAGGTCCCAGAAGCGGAGGCCAGTAGTCATAGGTCTTCTCTTCAATGACCCTGCCGTAAGAATCATAGCTGAACTGTGTTTTGGAAGTGAAGTTTGCACTTGCGTTCCTGTAATATCGACTCTCCAGAACCAGGCCGGCGGTATCATATGTATATTCGATTCTGCTGTATTCCCTTCCATTCGTATGAAGTGCGGTAATAACCGGCCACCCTTGCTGAGAGAATACCTCTATTCGCTTCGACTCCCTTTTCTGTGGTTTCATGACGCCGTTCTCTTCACTGTAGGTAACCTGACTAACCGTTATCCTTTCGATATTCCCTGAAGCACTCTCGATCTCTGACTCAACGGCTAGTGCTGCCGTCGAAAGAAGAATCATAATTATTGCTATGCAGAGTGCTCTCACAAGATATCACCACCGTTCGAGTAGTATTGTTGACTAGACCCCTTCCTGTCCACTATCTTTGACTGTTCTGGGAGGGTTAAGTTTAACGAAAGCGAATAGACAGAGCATTGCTGCTCCGGCTATCGTAATTGCTGACCCCACTCCCAGTTTGTCGGCCATGAAGCCAATCAAGGGAGCGAATATCGCCATCAGCAGAGTCTTCAACTGTGATTCTACCGAGAGACCGGAAGCCATTGTTTTATGATCTATGTTATCGCTTATATAGCTGATGTTGATGGGGCGTCTGAAGTTCTCAAGGATGAACAAGAAGAAGAAGGTGAGAACGGCCAAGACTTGCAAAGCGAAGATCTGAAAAATACCGCTAAATATGATTAGAACTGCACCGAAAATGTAGGTGTAATTTAGCGCTCTCGCTTCATTTCCAAACTTGCCGCTTAGTCTTCCGGCGTTTTTGGATGCATAGCTAGTGGCAATGTAGATCACGAAGTAAACTACGCCTACGATTACGGACGTCCTCTGTTCTGCGCTGAAGGCAATCATTATTGGTAACCCGAAAGCCAGGGCCTTGAGGATCGGCTGAAGATATTCCTTTACAACTTTAAAGAACGCATCGTAAAGAGAGGAATTCAACACCCCTTTGAGAGCGTCTCCACTCCTGAAAATACCCAGGAAGGCTTTAATCGTTTCTCTTTTTTCTCCGGATCTCAACTCGCCGTCAAGTTCCTTGGGATAGAGCATCAGGTTGACGAGATTGGCGGCATAAGGCAGGACAGAAGCGAGGAATACTATCTTGTAGCTGCCCGAGTAGAATACCAGGAAGGCAGCTATTAACGCATTGACAGCCGACCCCAACTGTGATGCCGCTCGAGTCGCTCCGTAATAATGAACCTTTATATCGGTCATCCCATTGATTCTCAAGTATTCCAGTATCATTGCTTTGTGGGTTCCGGTACGGAAAGCTTCTCCGAATGCGAAGGCTATCATGGCTATCATATAGACATAGAAACTGGGAAAGAAGTAAAAGACAATGAAGGACGAAAGATAGGACACCATTGATAGCACCATAGATAACCTTCTTCCGTACAAGTCGGCGATTATTCCAGTTGGGAGCTCAAGGAAATTGGTGGCCACCTCTCTCACGGAAATGAGAGTTCCTATCTGGAGAAAGGAAAGTCCCATCTCCCTGAAGAACAGAATCAAGAATGGATCAAAGAAACGAAGATTCTTAAGAAAACCGTACGCAGCGAATCTGTAGAACTGACTGTCTCGTTTAATCTGCAACTACTACCCCTCCCGAAGAGTTTAGCTAGAGAAATTATACTCTGGAAAAACTCTCCGGGTAAGGTAGTTCTACTTAATGAGAAAGATTCTTAAAATTAGCGGGATGAGTATCATGGCGCTCATGACCCACTCCCATTTCTTGGCAGTCTTGTAAGCCGAATATATTAAGACAGAAGCTAGATACACTGCAATTGCAATATATACGAATGTCACGAGACCGGCATCTCCTTTCTCTTATCTACTAAAAGAAGCGCGATCGCAACTATTACAAGACCAGCTATGAAAAGCGGATAGAAGTACCAGCTGTTTGCGAATCTCCCCACCGCGTTCGAGTAGATTATGGTAATGGTAGCGAATATCATCGTAATGAAAAAGGCCGGCATCGAGCTAAGCCAGATCTTGAAATAGTTCTTCTCTCCTACCACATGAGCGGCGAATATACCGGCAAGGGCCGTTGGCGGCACCATATCTCCAAGACCGGCGAGCAGAGAGAGAGCCGAACAGACGACGATATCATTATTGCCGAGAAAGGCAAGCAAGAAGGGAACTCCAAGCACTGAGGCAGAGCCATAAGAAGAAACAGCACCAAATGCCGGAATGCCAAGAGCGATTCCTGCCAACAGAGCTCCTTGCGGAAGGCCATTTAGGAAGCCCACAATGAGACCGCGTACGCCGTTCAGAGTCATGATCTGAATAAACATTCCCACACCGATTAGTATCGAAAGAATACCGAGAGAGTTCTGTATGGCCGATATCGAAATCTTAAGGAGATTGCCCTTTGCTCCCGTTATGGTCGCTACTATCGCGGAGAGCATGAAAATCAGGGGCAGACCGAGAGAGAAGCCCCAGCTCACGTTTTCCAGAACCATAAGTATTACCATCAGAATCAGAGGCAAGTACACTGCAAAGCCTTTGATCGGTTCCCTCTCTCTAGTCTTTCTGAATTCCTCGAGATCGACCGGCTTCACCCGGCGAGCTCCGATTATGAGCGAGGTGACGATTGCCAGTGGGAAGGTCATCAGAAGAAGAGGGGTGGTGAATCCAATATAAGGCATGTCGACGCCCTGACCGATGATCATTGCGGGCAAGTTGATCGGAGGCGCAATCATGCCATAGATTCCGCTCATTGCGATTATTGAACCTGCTCTTCGCTTGCTCAGTCCGAGACTCTTCAGCACCGGGAAGGCAATCGCACCGGTTGTAAGAACTGTAGCCGTTGACGACCCGGTTATCATGCCGGCAATCATTATAAAAAAAGTGAGCAGTACGAGAAGAAAGGTTGGTTTCTTGTGAAGGGCGATCGTCATGTTTCCTGCAATTGTATTTAGAAGGCCCGACACTTTGATTGACTCCATAAAAATCATAGCAGAGCCAATCACAAGTATGGTGTCTATGTAACCAAAACCACCTTCCACGAGATGCCTGAGAGGGAAGAACTCCCCGAAGGCGATCGAACCCGCCAGCGCGGAGAACATCAACGAAACGGAAATAGGGATCTTAACAACAGCCAGACCCACAAACGTAATCAGCATTACTAAGAAATACCAGACTTCAGGCGTATAGATGACATTCACCCCCGGAAATTCAGTTCAAATAAGAGAATATCCCGTTTTGCATGACTTCCTCATAAGACGGTAGATTTTCGACTTCAATCGTTTCACCTATCATCATTTCGTAAGCGCCGAAAAGAGATCTTATTATCTGAAGCTGTAAACCTGCCCTGTGGCTCAATGGATAATCGGGGTCGTTGATAACGTCGTATCTATCTCTCCATGAATCCTGTCCTGGATTTGGTGTCTCCGAAAGGAACGAAAGCGAACCTGTGGCATCTCCTATCTCTAGATGGCTGAGACCTCTGAATGCCTTGTTTGATTCTTCAAGCTTCATTGAAACACCATGGAAGGCTTCTATTTCCATAATCGCCACGGCCCCGATTTCCAGCGCATCGGGATGACAGACCAGAGTGTAAGCCAGGCTGCTACCAGATCGTTCATTTCCCTTGCTGTCGATGTAGCTGTCCGGTGTTCCACTCTCATGCATGTCAAGATTGAAATCTACGTTCTCGGTTTTTGCGAGCTGGATTATTGCGTAAGCAAGTTGTTGAGTAGGATTTCCATCTGCGACTCCCGGATACTGCCTGTTCAAATTCCTGGATTCCGCCCCATCATCGAGAGTGAAATCAGACTGAGCATGTTTGAAGATCTCAGGATCAGGAATGCTCTGATCAAGCGGATCGGTTCTTCTGTCGCCGTACACTAGGAACCTTGTGCCGGATCTGCCTTCAATCGGTATAAAATGAGGCGCCTTTCCCGTTTCGTCAGCTATTGAAGCCGCGCTGATATTTGAGAAGGGAACTACGATTACCCTGCCTCTCGTAACTGCAACATTTTCTATGAAGACTATCGCTGCGGTCGAGGCCGAGATCTCTCTAGCATGAGTGCCCCCCATCAGAAGAAATGTCGGTCCATCGACGCCACTATCCATGAAATACACGGGAGTATCCATATTCGTGTTTCGCAGGGGAGAGAAATAGTCAGACAACCAGCCGATGTCGGTAACACCGTATCCGGGGCGTACGTCCGGTCTGAAAAAACTTCCGAAGAGTATGGAAGTTAAAAACAGAGCCACAATTAATACTGCTTTTATTCTCATTAATTTTCCTCCAAAGAAATAAGGGGCGCAGGAGCGCGCCCCTTCTATTCACATTGCTATTTGCAGAAGTATTCGGCCAGTACGTCTTTCAGGTCAACTGTCTTTTCAAAAGTTGCCAGGGGAACTCCGGCCTCTTCGCTGAACGATGTGAAGAAACCATCTAGATCGGCGTCTGCTTTTACAAAGTATGCATCTGCAAAAGGTGCGAGTTCGGTGACTATTCTGTCGGAAGACGGGCCCCTTCTCGATTCGCCTTCCAGATTGCAGATAACTACTTTCACACCACTTTCTTCTGCCGCTTCGGCGAGTGACTTCACTCTCAGGATCTCTGCCT
>DSBT01000255.1 GCA_011045915.1 Mesotoga infera | reverse complement strand
GTCCTCTAACTGCACATCTGTCACCGCGTATTCTGCACTAGCCATCTGAGAAGCTATGAACCTGTTCCAAATAAGCGTGTACAGCCTAAGGTTATCCCCGGATATAAGCTGCTTAGCTGTTTCTGGATCGTTTTCGGGATAGGTGGGCCTTATCGCTTCATGAGCATCCTGAATCTTTTTGCCCTTCCCGGCGGACCGAACAGGGCCAACGTATTCCTTTCCAAATTTGCTAGTGACAATCTCTACAGCCTTTTCTCTGGCCATACTCGAAATCCTCGTAGAGTCAGTTCTCATATATGTTATAAAGGCTATCTGGCCCTTATCAGTCTCTATTCCCTCATATAGTTGCTGAGCAATCTTCATCGTCTTGCTTGCACTCCACCCCAGTTCGCCAATCGCTCCTTGCTGAAGAGTCGATGTAATGAAAGGCATCGGAGCACTTCTTTTAGAAGTGCGCTTTCTGACTTCTTTTACATGAAGATTGGATTTTGAGAGTTCGTGTATTATCTCGTCTCTCTTTTCTTCACTTGTTACAGATTTGTTGTTAAACTTCTTGCCATCAATTTGCGAAAGAGAGAATCGATCTTCGCCGACCTGGGCAAAGATTTTGAAGAATTTATGTGGTACGAAGACAGCGATCTTCTTCTCAAGCTCGACCATGAACTTCAAGGCTACAGACTGAACTCTTCCGGCACTCAATCCCTTTGTCATGGTTCTCCAGAGAATTGGACTGATCTTATAACCCACAATTCTGTCGAGAACTCTCCTGGCCACCTGAGCTTCGACTTTCGACATATCTATCTCTCTCGGATCCAGTATTGCACTTTTTATTGCCGATTCAGTAATCTCATTGAAGACTATTCTATTCTTTTCGTTTTGAGGAAGACCCAGAAGCTCGGAAATGTGCCACGCGATTGCCTCGCCTTCGCGGTCAAGGTCAGAAGCAAGAAAGACTTTCTTGCCTTTGGATTTCCTTGCAAGTTCTTGAACTACCTTCTCCTTACCTTTCAAAACCTCATATGTCGGTTCAAAGGTATCGGGATTCAATCCCAAATTTGATTCCGGCAGATCTCTAACGTGTCCCTTGGAGGCGGTAACTTCGTAGTTCTTCCCTAAGTATCTACCAATTGTCTTCGCCTTTGCTGGCGATTCAACGATTACAAGCTTGTCTGGCAAGATATCACTCCTACTTCTTCAGTCGCCCGATCTTCGATTCTTCATGAATACTCTTCTATTTAGGAACCGGTCATAGTTGCTCCAGGAAGACGTAGAACCATTGAACTCTCTTTCTTCTATCTCTCGAAACTGAGCAACCTTCGAATCCAGATCATCGGCCATGTGAAGTACAATTGCTTCTGTCGTTTTTGGAATAACGGGAGAACCCCACTCCATCTCTCCATGATGAGAAAGAAGAAGATGCTTGATCTCTGTTTGAAGATAACGAGGAAAACCTTGAATCTTAGAAATGGTTCTGCCGATCATCTCTATGCCCATTGCGATATGCCCTACCAGTTCACCGTCATTGGTTCTGTCAATTCCTGACGGAGTGACAGCGTATTCGTAGACTTTGCCAACATCATGCAGTAAGGCGCCGGCTATCAAGAGATCTTTGTCTACAGATTCGCTGTACTTCATTGCGAAAAAGCCGCACAGTTCTGCAACTGACATTGTGTGTTCCAGAAGGCCTCCCTTGTACGCATGATGAACCTTCGACGCAGCAGGTGAGATTATGAATTTCTCGATGAACTTCTTGTCGTTCTCAAACATTTCCTTAAGCAGAGTCCTGATGTGCTGTTCGCTGATATTGTTGATAAGACTGAGAAGATCATCGTACATCTGAGGGATATCCTTAGTTGTTACAGCCATAAACCTTTCGGGATCATACTGTCCAATTCCGAGAACCTGAATCCCTTCCGAATCAAGGTTGAGCTGCTGCCTGTCTTCATAAACAACTACACGAGCCGAAACCCTAATAACAGCTCCCTGTTCCAAAGCACTGTCGTTCTGTTCAGCATTGAACCAATCTATAGCCCTAATAGCACCCGTTTTATCTGAGAGAGTGAGAAGCAAGAACTTCTTCCCATCTCGAGCTTCCTGAATTCTCTTCGAATGCACTTTGTAGACAGATAGAACGGAACTTCCCGGACGCAGATCTGAAACAAAGGGAAAGCCGTCCTTGTTGCTCTTATCCTGATCGGCATTTATCTGATTCAAAATCTCATTTCCAATAATATCGCGGAGTTTCATCAATTTTCTCCTTTCCGATAGATCCTTGGAACTCTTGAAGAGATCGAGCAGACAACCTCGTAGTTGATGGTGCCGCAAAGATCCGCCATCTCCTCTGCTGTGATTCTCTCCCCTTCCTGAGAACCAATGATAACCACTTCATCTCCTACGGAGATCTTTCTCTCTATATGAGAGACATCGACCACAAACTGATCCATGCAAACCCTACCTAGAACCCTGCATCTCTTGCCCGCAATGATAACATAACCCTTGTTTGATAGCAGTCGGCTGTAACCATCGGCATAACCAACCGGAATGGTTGCCACCAGCATATCGCGGTTGGCAAGGAAGGTCCTGCCATAACTAACCGAATAACCGGCATGTATCTCCTTCAAATAGGAGATGCAAGTCTTCCACTCTAGTATTGGTATGAGGTTATTATCAACAATAATCGAGGGCTGCAGGCCATAGGTAGCAATTCCCGCTCTCACACAGTCGTATCTCGAGTTATCGAGAAAAATAGTCCCGGCGCTGTTGGATATGTGAGTTTCGAAGCCGTCGAGTGGTATTTCCCCTAAACCAGCCAAAAATCTGTCAAAAGAATCTTGCTGCTCAGACACAAAATCACTCTCTTTCTCATCTGCAGTAGCAAAATGCGTGTATGCGCCCGTGATTCTAATTCCCTTCGAGATGGCCGATTCAAATAACCTCAACGAGTCCTCCCACTCCATGCCGAGACGCCTCATTCCTGTGTCTACAACAATATGAAAGTCGGGGAGCGGCACTTCGAGGTCAACGATTTCTTCAAGCTGACCAAATGAGCAAAGAGTCAGAGTCAAGCCGAATTTCCCGGCGATAGGAATTTCGTCTCTGTCAACATAGTTCAGTACAAGAATCGGCAGATCGACCCCACCTTCTCGAATCTTGATGCCTTCTTCAAGAAAAGCAACTGCTAGCCGCTCAATGCCGATATCCCGCGCGGCCCTCGATAACTCGACTGCGCCGTGACCGTAGGCGTCAGCTTTTACAACAACCATCAGCTTCGCCGGAGATGCTTTCCTTGACAAATAAAGAAGATTCTGCTTATAAGCAGACAGATCGATCAAAGCGAAGGTCTTTCGACTGTTCATAACATACCTTCTTAGCGAAAAAAAGCGCGCCTCGCGCGCTCCAGCTATATTGCTCTCGTCACTTTTCCAGCTTTGAGGCACTTCACACAAACTCTTACTCTTTTTACCTCACCGTCAATCATGACACGTACCTTATGAACATTTGGCTTCCACCAGCGCTTGGTTTTTTTATTTGAGTGGGAGACCATATTTCCTGTAGTTGGTGCCTTTCCACAAATTTCGCAAACCTTGGACATGAGTCGTGTCCTCCTCTCAATTTACAATACACTTCATTATAGTAAAGAAAGACCAGCTTTTCAACTCGACAGGTTCCGATTCCGAAATGAATGTCATTGACTTTCGTGTCCAAGGCAAGCATAATCTTGTTTAATGAAGAGAAATCTGGTAATTGTATTGTCTATAGTGTTTATGGTGGCAACCGTATATTTCTATTTAAGACCGGGCGCGCCCAGGTTTGCAGTCGGAAGCGACAAATTTCTCCATTTCGTCGGTTTTTTCTTCGGTGGACTTCTCTTTCTGCTTTGTTCGAAGATTGAAGTCAAAGGGCTAATAAGAATTTCGTTTTTCTTGTTCCTCGTTATAGGTCCAACTGTCCTAGAGTATCTGCAGATTCTATCTCCATACAGACATTTCGATGCAGTCGACATTGCTTTCAATTATTTGGGTTGGATGATTCCCGTGCTCATCTTCTCATTCATCTGGCGCTCGAAGCTCTTTTCATAAGACAAAACTTCTCACCCATAACTGGACAGAGTCTAATTATTCCTTCTTCAAAGGAAGTTTCTAGATTCATTTATCTTCAGGTCGTGATGATATACTTTTTTTGACCATGTTATGGGAGGTGTTTTGTTTGGTCGATAAGAACTTATGGAGTTCGGGGTCTCTGATTATCCTACTCCTTTTTATTTCATGGCTTTCTCCTTCAACTACTCTAGCAGATTCGTGGACCATGGACGAACTCCACTATGTCTCCCTTGATGCCACGACATCGGGATTTTCAGGGTTGATAGTTGGTACAGAGAATAATTCCGACCTCTTAATTATGAGAGAAGGCACTCTCCAGAGGTTCATGCTGGCCGGACTTGACATTCCCCAATACGATTCGTCAAAGCTCTACAGCAGAAGGCTTCTGTCCTTCTTGAGAAGTACGATTGGGCTTCAAGCCACGGTTCAAAGTGCCTCCTCGTCAAGAGGTTCTGCTGCTTACATCTGGATTCAATTTGATGGAGAATCCTATTTGATTCAGTCGATCATTGTTTCCAGCGGGCTCGCATGTGCAGTCGGTGAAGGAGAAATCGATCTGTCCAGTGCGGAAGAGTACGCCTCCGAAAAAGCTCTCGGCGTTTGGAACGAAGAGCCGGAGATAGTTGAAGCGAGAATCCAGGAAGATGTTCAGCCGACGAAAGCAAATGAATCGCTCCAGAATCATTCGCTGCTTGACGCAAAATTGACCATATCTGAAATAGAAATTTTCGAGAGCGGTGAGTATGCGATCATTGTTCTCACTGCCTCAGAGGGTGGGCGTTTCGACGGCTCATCATTATCAGTTGTCTCCAGATCGGAGAATAGTCTGGATGAAGATCTTTTTCTCTTTGCATCTGAAGATGTTCTGGAAGTCCAGGATCAGCTTGAAATATTCGTTACACTCGATCGTTCCCGTCAAGTTACGTTTGACTACGACTATCTTTGGGAAAGCTACATTGATCCCAGAGGCGGTTATCTCAGAATCAGAGATCGAGATGGAAGCGAGACTCTTTTCGAATATGGATATGACAGAAGGATAAGTGGCTTCATTGTAACCCCACTGGATTAAGGGAGGCTTTATAATGAAAAGGGTGTTGTTCTTCTTGTTCATCATCTTCGGAACAACGATTTTTGCTTTTACGGGAGAAAGTATGGGAAAAAACGCAGTAGATTATGATGCAGGAACTGTAATAATTATCCATTATCACAGATACGACGAAAACTATGATGGCTGGAATCTCTGGATTTGGCCCGATAAGCCGAAAAGTATGGATGGAAAATCATTTGCTTTCGACAAGACAGATGACTTTGGAGTTTCAGCGACTGTCAAGCTGGATGAAATACACTCTAGAGTCGGTTTCATAGTGAGACTCAGAGAGTGGGAAAAGAAAGACGTTACTGCCGATAGATTTGTCGACATCCCCGAATCAGGAGTGGCCGAGATTTGGGTGATCGAAGGCGAAGAAGAGTTTCTGATCAGTCCAGAGAAGATAGATCTTACACCGAGAGTGAAGATCGCCTTTTTGGATTCACTGAGTGAGATATTTGCATCTCTCTCGGCTCCGGTAGACACCAAAATAGTAACTCCTGAAGTTTTTGTGAATGGTTCTCTCATTGAGATTGAATCCTTTGAGAAGGCAGATCCAACTGATGTGTCTGTCACAAACTACGTAAAAATAACGCTGGCAGAGCCACTTCCTGCAGAATATGTTAGCGGAGAGCTTTCTCTGAATATAGAAGGGTTCCTTCCAAGTGAGATTATTGTCAGGAAGGCGCTTGATGACCCGCAATTCTTCTATGGAAACCGACTCGGAGCAATTTACTCAGAGAGCGAGACCGTCTTCAGAGTCTGGTCGCCGGTATCTTCTTCAGCGTCGGTGCTTCTATTTGAAGACCTCTATTCCGATGGTTACGTTGAGATTCCAATGAGCAGAGGAGAGAACGGAGTATGGGAAGCGGCAGTTGAAGGAGATCTGCATCTTAAAGCCTACATATACAGGTTTTTTTCCTACGGTAAGGAAAGAAACACAGTAGATATTTACTCACAAGCGGTAACAAGAAACAGTGAGAGATCAGTCGTAATAGATCCTGATAGGGTTGCTTTCGATGGTTGGAACGATCATGAAGTGCCGCTATTGGAGAATCCGGAGAATGCAATAATATACGAGATTCATGTTGGAGACATGACCTCCGACCCTGATACAACTGTGGAGTATAAGGGCAAATATCTCGGACTCGCAGAAACGGGCAGGTCAGGCCCTGAGGGAGTGTCTGTCGGACTGGATCACATTGCTGAACTTGGCGTGACTCATGTACACATAATGCCCTTTAACGACATTCACTATATCAACGAGGGAGAAGAGGGACAGTATGGTTGGGGCTATGATCCTTATCTGTATATGGTACCTGAGGGACATTACAGTATCGATCCGTCCGATCCTCTGAGCAGGATAATCGAGTCTAAGATAATGATAAAGAAATTCCATGAAAATGGTATCAGAGTCATTCTCGACACTGTATTCAATCACACGGCGACAACTGGTTCCTCTTCACCCTTTGATCAGACAGTTCCCTATTACTACTACAGGACAGACAGAACTGGAGCTTATTTGAACGGAACAGGAGTCGGTAATGAGATAGCTACCGAAAGGCCGATGATGAGAAAGCATATTCTCGATACTCTGAAAATGTGGGTCAGTGAATATAGAATCGATGGGTTCAGATTCGACCTTATGGGTCTAATAGACAGAGAAACAGTTCTTGCAATAGACCGTGAACTTCACGCTGTCGATGAATCGATTCTCCTCTATGGCGAGCCATGGGGAGGATGGGGAGCGACTATCACTTTTGGAAAGGGCGATCAGAAGGGAACCGGGGTAAGCGTGTTCAACGATAACCTCAGGGACGCTATCCGAGGTAGTGTTTTCGATGAGAAGGTGAAGGGCTTTGCCCTTGGAAGCAGGGCAAAAGAGCGTAGGATAATGCGCGGTATCGTGGGTAGCATCGAATACAGTAACGAAATAAAGGACTTCGCTGATGATCCGGCAGAGACTATAAACTACGTTTCTGCCCACGATAATCAGACCTTGTGGGACAAGAATAGTGCTGCGATGCCGGATGCCCCCAGAGATCTTCTCCTAAGTGCGCAGAAGCTCTCAAATGCAATAGTTATTCTTTCACAGGGAATTCCTTTCCTTCACGGTGGAGTAGATTTCGCACGTACGAAGTACGGCAACGAAAACAGCTATAACGCCGGAGTTGAGATAAACAAGATGGATTATTCAAGGAAGGCTGAGTTCATTGATCTTTTCACCTATTACAAGGATCTAATAGCTCTAAGAAAAAACCATCCAGCCTTCAGGATGACTTCATCAGAGCAGATCAGCAACAACCTGACCTTCCTTGACGCGCCGAGAAACATGGTGGCGTTCACCATAAATGGAAAGTCGGTAGGCGATTCTTGGGAGGAGATACTAGTAATCTTCAACGGCAATCTAGAACCTTCTGAGATAACCCTCCCTGACGATAGTTGGAATCTTGCATCAGACGGAGTCAGAGTCTCGGATGCTCCGCTTGAAAGGCTCTCAGGTAAAGTGACACTTGAACCAATATCCACCTATGTCTTCTTCAAGTAAGCCCGGAGGTGAGGTATGTACAGCTGTAAGATAATCAGAATACTTGAGTCTGGTTTTTTCGATGAGATCGCTGAATCGATAGAGATCTCAAAAAGGATTCTCGAAGATCATGGTTTTACGTACGCAGGTTCTACTGATGTTGACCCAGTGATGAGCGATCTTAAAGAGGCAATATATGCCGATTCCTGTTCAAATGACATAGTTCTCGTTCTTGGAGGAACGGGACTTTACAGGGAAGACATAGGACCCGAAGTTGTCTTGTCTCTTGTGGATAAAAGGGCGACAGGAATTGAGACGGCAATGCTTAGGAATGCAATAGTTGCCGACCCTTCTCTTTGCCTATATCGGGTTGGAGCAGGCACAATTGGAGATTCAATAGTACTCTCTGTTCCCGGTTATCACGAAACCGTTCATTATTACCTGGAATCCGTTCTAAACTATTTGAAACCTTTTTTCGATGGACTCAGAACATCGGAGAGAATTCAGAATAGAAATAGCTAGTTGAACTGCAGATATCTTCGCGACCGGAAAGTTCATTCTTTAACAAAGAGATTGGCAATGTTTGGAGGCGAAATATCCATCATGTCTCTCAGAAATGGAGCAGTGAATCTGGATGATGTTTTCTAATCTAAGCGGAAAGTATGTTTCTGTGGAAGGAGTAATAGGAGTCGGTAAGACAACCCTTGTTAAAACCCTCTCTCGAAAATATACTATGCCAACTGTACTGGAAGTTGTCGAAGAAAATCCATTTCTAATTCGTTTCTATGAAGATATGGAAAGATGGGCTTTTCAAACCCAGCTCTTCTTCTTGATAAGTAGGTTTGATCAGCAGTCGAACGTCAGGAAGGCGGCTTCGCAGGGACAGGGAGTAGTCTCTGATTATGCCTTTATTAAGGATCATTTGTTTGCATCCCTTAACCTCAAGGGAGAGCAACTCAGACTGTATGAGAAGATCTTTAATGCTTTGAAAGAGCAGGTTCTTCATCCAGACCTTATAGTGTATCTATACGCTGATGTCGATACCCTGATGAATAGAATTGCTCTTAGAGATAGACCATTTGAGAGAAGAATGGACAGGACCTATATCTCGATGTTAAGCGATGCTTATGAGAATTACATGAAAGACGTGACCGAAAGCCAGGTTCTGAGAATTGATACTTCGAACATCGATTTTGTGAGAAATCCAGAAGATCTCAAAAAGGTTTTTGAGAGAATTGAGGCGATCTTATGATATTGGGAATATGCGGAAACATCGGAGCTGGGAAATCATCTCTCACTAATCTGCTGGAGGAGGAACTTGGGTTCAGAGGGGTATACGAAGCCGTTGATGAAAACCCTTTTCTTGAAGACTTCTACTCGGATATGAAGAGCTGGGCATTTCATTCGCAGCTGTTCTTTCTTGTCAAACGCTTTGATTTTCTAAAGAGGGTCGTGACGGAGGGTGCGGTGATTTTACAGGACAGAACGATATACGAAGATGTGGAAATATTCGCCCGCAATTTACAGCTGATGGGCTACATAAATGAAAGAGACTGGAGACTCTATCTTGACACCTATGAGACACTCTCGGACCACCTTTCAACTCCAGACGGAATTGTGTATATTAAGTGCTCGAAGAGTGTGCTGTTGAACAGGATAAAAAAGAGGGGCCGAGGCTTTGAGAGCGATGTAAGCGAAGACTACATTGAAAGACTCAACGGATTGTACGATGACTGGATAGAGAGAGTTGCATTTTGCAGAAAACTAATCATTGACGGTGACAGGTACGATTTCATAGAAAGCGCTCAGGATAGAGCCGATGTCCTTCACCTGATCTCGAGATTCACGGCAGAACTAATGGCGGGAGTACAGTCTAGGTTGTTTTCCAGATAGACTGAACTGAAGAGACATCGATGTATTCGATTCCAGCAGCTGAGCAAACACCGTCCATGCTCATGTCGTTTCCGATCATAACACAGTTTCTTGCCTCAAGGCCGTTGATCTCCAAGATCTCATGATAGTATCTCACATCGGGCTTCACGTAATGGGAGTTTTCCATGGTCGTCACGTAGTCCGAGAGTCCCTTCTCCACTCCAACCCACTCAAGTCTTTTGTTGATAGCCTTTTCCGGAAAAATTGGGTTCGTTGCGATGATAATTCCCTTCCCGGTCTGCCTCAAGTCTTTCAACACCTTTACTACGTTCTCGCGGGGTGCTACTAACTCTTCCAACTTGTTGTACTCACCGTCATAAAACTCATTGAAAAACTCTTCAAACCAATTCCGATCATGCTCGCCCATCGATTCCACAAACCTCTCCATAAAAAGGTCATAATTACTCTTGAAGCTGTCTCTATCACCGAAAAGAGCTTTGAGTGCGATCTCCAAAGCAGCCATAAGTTTTTCTATGACAACCCTCCCTTCTGCCGAGCTGGAAACAAGTTGAAAATACCGCCTTGCAAAATCCTCATCAGAAACAGCGCTTAGTGTGCCGTCAAGATCAAACAAATATGTGATACGTTCTTTCACCAAAACACTCCCATCACAAATGAATTGTCCCCGTTATCCTTCCCATGGAGATCTTTCTTGCTGCACGAACCGAAGTCGCGAACTGAATTTGACACTTGCTCTAAGAATATCACGCGCGATCAAATACTTCCAGTCAAGGCCAATCAACCAACTGGCAATGAACAAGCCTGAAGTACCAATTATCACCATAGGTGGATCGAAATTCTAACATTCAGATTAGGGTTCGACTTCTCTTATCTTCTGCAGCAACCGTCTCTGGAATGATTTGCGAAAAGTTTTGGCTTTGGCGCTCTTGATCAAACTATCATTACCATGAAAGCGTTTATTCTACTAGAATTAGTTTTAGCGAAGACTTCAGTGACGTGGGTTTCTGAGAGGATGTGTAACAAATGTTACCGATAAAATCGGTCAATTTTGGTAGAGTTATAGTGAATATGGGAGGTGTTCATATGGGAAGGAAGATTACTGATAGTGTAACTTGGGTCGGCAAGATTGACTGGGAACTAAAAAAGTTTCACGGAGAAGATTATTCGACTCACAGAGGGTCAAGTTACAACTCTTACCTAATAAGGGACGAGAAGACAGCCCTGATCGATACAGTATGGGCACCCTTTGCAGAGGAGTTTGTGGAGGACCTGAAGAGAGTCGAAAATCTTGCGGAGATTGACTACGTGATTGCGAATCATGGAGAGATTGATCACAGCGGTGGTCTTACGGCATTGATGAGAGAGATTCCAAACATCCCGATTTACTGTACGGAGAACGCAAAAAAATCTCTTAGGGGGCAGTTTCATGAAGATTGGAATTTTGTCACGGTAAAAACGGGGGACACCTTGAGGCTCGGCAAGAAAACACTTACCTTCGTGGAAGCACCGATGCTTCACTGGCCAGATTCGATGTTTGAGTACCTGGATGGTGACGCGATCCTTTTCAGCAATGACGCGTTTGGGCAACACTATGCCACGGAACTCCTATATAACGATCTTGTAGACCAGGCCGAACTTTATCAGGAAGCGATCAAGTATTACGCTAATATTCTCACTCCTTTCAGCAGGCTCGTTGTAAAAAAGATAGAAGAAGTCCTGTCCTTCAATCTCCCACTTAACATGATCTGCCCAAGTCACGGAGTAATCTGGAGAAAAGATCCAGTCCAAATAGTGGAGAATTACATGAAATGGGCAAACAATTACCAGGAAGACCAAGTCACCATTGTCTACGATACAATGTGGGAAGGCACTAGAAAGATGGCCGAAGCTATTGCTGAAGGCATTGGCAAAGCGAGCATCGGCACTCCAGTCAAACTATACAACGCGGGAAAGATGGACAAGAACGACATTGTGACAGAGATATTTAGGTCAAAGGCCGTTCTGTTTGGCTCTCCAACCGTGAACAAGGGAATTCTCGCACCTCTGTCAGGCATGCTTCATGAAGTGAAAGGTCTAGCTTTTAAGAACAAGAAAGCGGCTGTGTTCGGTACATACGGTTGGAGCGGTGAGTCAATAGATGTTCTGGGCAAAATGGTGGAAGAAGCGGGATTTGAGATCATACAACCCGGTTTGAAGAAACTTTGGTCACCAGATGATCTCAGCCTTAACGACTGCAGAGAATTCGGAAAGGCTTTTGCTTCGAAGCTTCAAGCAAACTAAATTCCAAGAAGTCTACCTAATAAAAGAAAGGTATCCTCTTCCAGGAGGTAGTAGGATTTCTTCAATGCTACCTCCTGGTAGGTTTTCAGAAAGGCAACAGTATCACCAACAACCGAAATAAGTCGTTCCCTACCCAGCTCTTTCTCAATTTCCGTAGCCATTTTCATTCCTACCGGAGCAAGATTTCCGATGCTGAACCAGCTTCTCTGCATTATCAAACCGGCCTCGTTATCGGAGATGTTATTCTGTGCGAGATTAAGAAAGACCTCCTGAAGCATTTCAAGATGCTTCTCAAACTCTCCCATAATCTTTGCTCTAGATAGTGCAACGCGTTCCATCGCAGGAATCTTTGACGCATCACTCACAAGATTCGCGATTCCTTCGCACTCCATACTTACAAATCTGTAAGCTAATTGGTCAAGAGGTGTCTCGTCAAACTCGAGTCTTTCTCTGGTAATAGAATTTCTTGCTATGTGATGAGCTTCATGAGCCATTACTTCTTCGATAGCCTCTATGCCAACATCAAGAGCAAAAACCGGATCGAAGTAAACGCCTCTGTGATCTGCATTGGCATTGTATGGCATTGGAATGAAGTAGACATTCAGCCCTCCGAACGATACCCCCTTTGGAAGATACTGTTCGGCCATTGAGATAGCCTTTGATCTGATCTGTTCTTCATCTCTCTTGATAAGATCAAAGAAGGCTCTTAGCTCAGGTTCCCTCTCTCTGATCTTCTCGACATAGTAGATCAGCTCCGTGCAGTCCTTAGAAAGACCAGAAAGATCCTCTCTTCCAGAAAAAGCAGCAATCAGACATTCTTCTACCTCTGAATCACGAATGCGGAACTGCCCAAACATCTTTGCAAGCGGCGAATCAAAGATTCTGATCGCTTTCTCTTCGTAAGAACCATTTCTGGAATCAAGCAAGTCTATTAGGGCAAAAATCTCTCCTGTATGAAGCCAGCTCATCTGGACCACCCCACGTAGCTATCTACTTAAGCAAGAGATATTATATCATCAAATAATGAAGGAAGATGAGAATTCTCAATCCACATTTAGACTTCTGTATACCTGAAGCAGTATACAAGATGATCGTTCACTAAGCCGGCTGCCTGCATTAAGGCATAGACGATTGTTGGTCCAACAAAACTAAAGCCCTTCTCTTTTAGAGCGTGAGAGATCTGATGAGCTTTTTTACTAACAGCTGGGATTTCTGAGAGACTAGTCCAGGAATTCACTACCTGCTTGTAATCAACAAAACTCCAGATGAATCTATCGAATGAGCCAAATTCCACTTCAATTTGAAGGAATTCCCTTGCGTTGTTAATAGCCGATTCTAACTTTCTTCGATTTCTGATTATTCCGGAATCTGCCATTAGTTTCTCAATTTCATTCTCATCAAACTTTGCAACAATACGAGGGTCAAAGCCTGCAAAGGCCCCCCTGTAACTTTCTCTCTTTTTCAGCACTGTGAGCCAACTGAGACCGGCCTGAGCTCCTTCCAGAACAAGAAACTCAAACCACTTCTTGTCTTCATGAACAGGAACACCCCACTCAGTATCGTGGTATTTGATGTATAAGTCATCCACTTCAGCCCAGGGGCACCGCATTTTAGCCGTCACAATTCTTCACTCCACGGAGTTCGTGATTTTTCCGATTTCGAAGAATCGTTTCGCTGCTTCACTGAAAAAGCAGTTGATTGACGATGGGATTCACAAAGCAAATTATTGGAGTCCTTCCCGGTTCAAAAAAAACGACACGTCTTCTATCTGCTCCATCCTTCCGAATCGAATATCTCTTGAACAACCGCTTTTGCCTGCTCATAAGATTTCGTTCTAGGATCTCTTAGAAGAAGCTCGACGATAAGAT
>DSBT01000254.1 GCA_011045915.1 Mesotoga infera | reverse complement strand
GAAGGTGGCATCACTTCCGCCGATGTTTTTCGGAGCACCACTTCCCCGGATTCTTCGGGCCAACTTCCCGAGAGGTTCTCTCTGAAGATTGAGGATCTTTAGGCGTCCTACATTCATTTGTCCTATACTAAGGCAGAATTCTAGAGACTAATACTCGTTGGATCTCGAGATCAACCATTTACCAGCCACTTTCTGCACTTTCCATCCATACATAAGTCCTGTAGTCGACCGGACCAGATGTCCATGAGATAATCGCGTCAAATTCCACCGTTGCTTCGGTCGCTCCTTCTCCTAAATCAACTTCAACATCACTGTTTCTGTTGAAGTAGGTGACATTCCTTCCTTCAAATCTACTTGAATAGGCATCGACAATCTGCGAATAGGACTTCACCGCTGTGTTTATGAGAGCCGGGTTAGTGTATAACCCTGCAAGACCAACTGCATCTTCCGCTTCCCAGTATTTCTCAAAATCCTTAACGAGCCCACTGATTTTGATCACCGGATCAATGATGAAACACCCAGAAAGAAGCATAAGCAGAAGAGCTATAAGAGAAATGGACAGAATAATACGTTTCATTATCTCGCCTCTATTTTAGTCGCAGATCCCCAGCAAATATGGGAGACATGATCGATCCTTCAAAGTTTACTATATACAAAGTGATTCTAGCATCGATCACGCTGAAAACTGTTGAGATGGAACACCTCTGGATCAAGGTCAGCTTTGTCTTAGAAGAATAATTAGCCGGCCGGATTCGACACCTGTCCAGTTGATCAACTATTATGTAACTTCTCCATCCAGATTCGTCAGGCAATTGCGCTAAACTGATGTAAGATGTAGTTGGAGGTGGGATTGTGAAAAAGCGATTGCTATTGCTTGCGGCTCTTGTTTTCGTGATTGGTTTGACATTCGGAGCGGGTGATAGAAAAACCCTTGTTGTAGACATAAATGGCGGGCAGTACAATAGCATACAGTCGGCAATTGATGATGCTAGCTCTGGAGACACTGTGGAAGTCCTTCCTGGAACTTACAAAGAGAGCCTGTCAATTAGCAAGGATATTATTCTGAAGGGAGTTTCAAGAGATGAAGTAATAATCGTGCCCGAAGAAGATAACCTGGCAATCTTCGTAAGGGGCGTCGCCGATTTCTCGATCGAGAGTATTACGGTCATGTCTTCGAGCTTGGCAATAAACGTTTCGAGATCCTCAGGCCAGATTGTAGATACTTTCGTCGCAGGCGGACGTTTCGGAATTTCGTTCAGTGGTACTGGAATGACCCTTAAGATAATTGACTCGTATGTTACATGCTTTCAAGGATTAGGGAACGAAGATCATCTAGAAACGAGGCTGGCAGGAATATACGCGTACGGTAATGCAACTTTGATTGCTGAGAATTCTGTGTTTGAAAGAAACGGTGTTGGAATAAGCCTTACTAACGATCTCAAATACAGAATCGAGAACTGTAAATTCCGGCAAAACAGTATAGGAGTGTCACTGGGAGGCAATGCGACGGGTTCTCTAATAGGAAACATAGTAACTGAAAATGTAGAGAACGGAATACTCATTAACTCCTCATCCACTACAACGATAGAGAACAACCTTTTCTTCGGCAATGTCTGGCATGGACTGGATCTTTATCTCAACCGCTGTACCGAGTGTGAATGCGGAGGCGACGAGTTCACTGGAACAGTAGTCGGATCTGGCAACATATTCGAATCTGAGGATGAGATTTGTCCGCTCGATTTCTGGGAAAACAGCTTCTACAGCTTTGACAAGGAGCTGGGAAAAGACTAGGCTAAATATTCCTATAAGGAAGCCTTTGATATCCTTATTACCTGCTTGAGTAGCGATGATCGTCAAGTTTTTTGAGTAACTCTTTTCTTTTGTCGGAATATTTTGGGATTTGGAAGTCAGCAGCCATTCTGTTCTCAGCGACCACTTGCTCTTCATAAGTACTGTTTGGCAGACAACTGTCTTCTAATTCTCGAAATTTGTAATGCAGTTTCCTTTCATTCCTCAAATCACACTCTGCAAGAAGGCCATGGTATACTAATGTTTGTGATAGCAGAATGCGGAAAACCGACTGGAGCAATGTATATAAAATAGTGGCGATCGCTATATAGGCTTAGCGATCGCTTTGGTTATAATGGTATTCGCTCTTATTAATCTTACGAAAGCAAATGTTTCTTCAGAGGCCTTTAGTGACACCCTCATTGAGTCATATGGCACTGAATCCAATCAATGAGAAAGAAATCACATCCCTCCAATCACATGACAAAGGCAGAATGCGGGACCAATGCAGCTAAAACAGGTGGATTTTATGCAAGATACAGGATATCGGTTGAGCCCGCTAGATCACTCATTTCTGAGAGGGAGCCTTCTCAATGACTGAAGACCAATTATCAGTCTCGCCTAATACAATCATCCCGGGATCTATTTGATTCTGGATCCGGTTTTGATCTTCTTTTTCTTCTTCTTTATTTTTCGGAATATGCGGAGATCGGCAAACCGTTGACGGAGAACCATATTGGCTTCCCCACGAAGCGGAACTTGCCACACTAAGTGCGACAGTTCCAATGTACTGCATCATTTATTTTTTTCGGTTGTTCTTGCCACTGCCTGCAGTGAATGGCCTCAGTGAGTTATTCTTAATTGCTTCCCCGCGAAGCAGGCCTTGCGTCCCACCGAAGGTGGCATCACTTCCTCGCGCCAGCGAGCCTCGCCTTCTCGTGAGCGCAGCGAACGTCTCGACAATGCTCTTTCTCAATTGATCTTTTCGGTGAAACGGATCCTCGTCCTCGGTGCCACTCGGAGAACGGTGGCCGGCTAACGTATCTTTCTCTTGCCAGCGTATAGCCTTCAGAGGTACTTAGGTGCCAGATAGTTGTGCCTATTCGGGTTTCTTTAGTGGCATTACTATTTTTGTCAGATGCTGCTCCTCAGGAAAATCCGGCCCATTGTAATAGTATTCATATACGGTCCCGGTAGGAACATACCCATTCTTGCTAATCCACTCGGCCATTTCGCTGTACACCGTCTCCATCTGGCTATATGGACCCATGTAGACAGTAAAGACGCTCAACCCCTCGGGAATGCAGCTCTGAATGATGTCACCTTTTCCGGGCAGATCGGATGAAACTGGGAAGCCTATCTCAACATCGAGATTTTGCATATCCATGTTGTGATATGCAACAAATGGGATATCTGCGGGAGATTCTCCCATCTCGTTCAAGTAAGCGCCAATCTCTCCATAGCACTTTCCAATGAGAGAAGGTAGATTCTGAACGCTTGTCTTGGTGCGGACAACCAGAGTGAGACTGGCGCTTCGCTTCAATAATTCAATAGCTGTTAGCCTCGGCATAGTTACCCCCTTCAATTCTTTCAGTTATTTGTATCCAGTCTTAGCAGCTCCTGGCAGATAGGATCAAATCATCCGCGAGAAACCAAATTAATGATAATACATTTTACTGAAATATCTATAATCCGTAGGCGTTTGGCCTGAAGGCGTTTGGCCTGACCAGAATCAAACAGCGCCGGTCCTCAGGACTGGACCTGTCATTACTCTCCAGCAGAAAGCCATGTGTGATCCGAGTCAACGGGATAACCATTGATCAATGCAATCGCGCCAATGGACATTTCCTCGCCGGACCCAAGCGT